>CAYNOA010000014.1:0-4318 GCA_964398695.1 uncultured Enterococcus sp.
GAAGGAAAGCACGAAAATTGTTTTTCAAATTTTTGAGCTTTTCGGCTTAATGCCGAAGAAGCTACTTCAGGCACACCGTTTGTTCGTAAAAAAGGGCGATGACACAAGTCATCGCCCTTTTCATAGATTTAGTTTTCAGGTGTTTTTTCGGCCGCCACATCTGATGAACTGTTCGATTCAGCAATTGCGACTTCTGGATAATACTCTTGGAAGGTCATTGTTTTGTATAAGTCGACTGTCGAGGTTTGGTTGTTCTTAGAAAAAACCGAAGTCGACTGCGTGCCTAAACGATTTTCAATCGAGAGCAAGTCATTTAAGCTATCTTTATAAGTATATTGATCTGGGTTAAGTGGTGCTAAGTGGCTGCCTGTATAAAACCGAAGCAAGTCGCCATTATTAATTTTGTCTGAAGTGGCTAACTGTAAATTCACCGTTTCTTGAAGTTGTTCAAATTGACTTTGTTCTTCTTCACTCAAATCGCTTAACACTTCTTGCGTCGCATTATCGTATAAGACTCCATTGTAATAAGTATATTCGGGCGTCATGAAGGAACCATCTCTAAAGGCCACGACTTCTTGACGTTCATCTGATAATAAATCTTGCCCAAGTTGAATATAGTTCTCGGTATCAATCCCTAATAAATGAAGCAAAGTCGGTAAGCCATCAATTTGACCACCAAAAGTATGGTCAATCCCTCCGTTGTTTTGACCTGGGACATGAATCATATATGGTACCCGTTGCATTTGAGCATTATCAAAATCCGTCCAAGTATCACTTGTTTTACCAACGAGTTCAGCCAAATCTTTATTTCGGCCATTTGAGATACCGTAATGATCACCGTATAAAACAATGACAGAATTTTCGTAAAGGCCAGCCGCTTTTAAATAATTGAAAAACTCTTCAACGGCTTTATCTAAATAATTTGCGGTTGCAAAATAGCCATTGATGGTGCTGTCGTTAGTATTGGCCAATGGGAAACCTGCATTTTCATCGGTAAATTCTGCATAAGGATAATGATTTGAAACCGCAATGAACTTAGTATAAAAAGGTTGTTGTAAATGTTCTAAGTATTGTACGGATTGTTCAAAGAAAGGTTTATCATGTAAGCCGTATTGGAAAGAATTTTCTTCATTGACATCATAATAGGAAGAATCAAAGAAATAATCATAACCAAAACGTGCATATGTTTCATTTCGATTCCAAAATGTTTTGGTATTACCGTGGAAGGCCGCACTCGTGTAGCCACCAACTTGACCTAAAATATTAGGTGCCGCTTCAAAGGTGTTTTTTCCGCCAAGTTGTGCAAAGAAGGCGCCTTGATTTAAACCAAATAAGGACGTTTCTAAAAGTGTTTCCGCATCACTGGTTTTTCCAGCTTTGACTTGATGGAAGAAATTATCAAAGCTAAAAGTACTAGAATCATGATAAAGTGAGTTAACAAACGGCATGACTTCATGCTCTACGCCGTTTTCATCAGTTAGTTTGTAGTCAATTAAAAATTGTTGCGTACTTTCTAAATGGACATAAATGACGTTTTTTCCTTCTGCAATACCAAAAAGTTCATTATTTGGCGCAGCGTGGTGTTCTTTTACATAAGTAGCCACTTCATCCATGTCGTTAGGACTGGCTTGGGCTCTGATTTGATGTGTTTTATATGTTTGTACCGCATCGTAACCAGTAAAGGCGTTAATTCCCAAGTATTTGACTAAATAATCTCTAGAAAAAGTTCGAGTTAGAAGGCCAGAACGATCGGTTTCTGCTAAAAGTAAATTTCCAGAAAAAGCTAAGACCGACAGCGCCGTTGCAGCCAAGGCATAGCGCGCTTTAACTGGTTTTTCATCCTTGATTAATTTCTTCGTAAAGAAGGCAAGCAACAAACCAATTAAGTCAACCCAATAGAGCACATCAATCCATTCAAACATTTTAATTGTACTACTACTTAAACCACTTGAAACTTTTCCAGCCCCTAAAAGGGTATTGATTGTAATAAAATCGGTAAATTCACGATAATAAACCACATTGGCAAACAGCAGTAAAGTCATTAAAAGGTAAATGAAAAGACTCGTGCGATAAAAACTTTTTGTCTTCCGAACATAAAGTGCGATTGAAAGAAGAAAAAGGGTCGTTGCAACCGGGTTAATGAATAAAATAAAGTACTGAAAAGGACTTTCGATTCCCAGGTTAAAGGCAGTGAAATAAGCAAAAATATTTTTTATCCAAAATAACAATACGAGTAAAGTAAAGAATCCAAGTCGGGTATTTAATAAATTTAATGGTTTAATTTTTTTCAAAAAACAGTCCTCACTTTCTTGAAACAATTTGAAAGTAGTTTCAATCATCACCCTTCATTTTACTAATAGGACTACTCAGTGTCAACTCAAGGATAGAAAAACGAAGTCTTTTTAAGAATTTTTTAGGGAAATCGTACGTATTTAAGTGCTCGTTTTTGCAAAGAGTGGTCATTTTAGTGTCGTAGAATCTACCAGAAAACGAGGAGCTATGTTAAGATAAAGATAAAATAATAAAAGGAATTCGAGCGACTTATGAAAATAAAAGTAACCTCAACGGCAGTCAAAAAAATTAAAAATGGGTATCCGTTAATTCAAGCAGAAGATTTAGTTGAAAAAATTGAAACAACCCAGTGGGTGGATTTGCTTTCACCAACGAATGAATGGTTAGCTAAAGCTTATTTAGGGAAACAAAATAAAGGCGTAGGTTGGGTCATTACGCGCCAAGTCACGGAATTAAACCAACAATTCTTTGAAGCGCTTTTTACACAAGCCAAAGATAAACGCCAAGCTTATTATCTAGATGAAGGCACGACGGCTTTTCGCGTATTTAATGGCGAAGGCGATGGTCTGGGTGGCTTAACGATTGATTTATATGAAACATTTGCGGTTTTTTCTTGGTATAACGAAACACTCGCTTCAAAAAAAAAGCTGCTTCTGTCGGCTTTCCAAGTAGTCTTTCCTGAAATTGTTGGCGTTTATGAAAAAAATCGTTTTCCAGGTAACCAACCAGAAAGTCAACAAATCGGTGGTGATAAAGCACCAGAACCACTGCTGGTCAAAGAAAACAATGTCACCTATGCCACTTATTTAGATGAAGGGTTAATGACCGGTATTTTTCTTGATCAAAAAGAAGTGCGCGGTGCCTTAATTGATAGCATGGCTAGTGGGAAAAAAGTTTTGAATATGTTTAGTTATACCGGTGCTTTTTCAGTAGCAGCAGCGATGGGTGGGGCAATAGAGACAACGAGTGTTGACTTGGCTAAGCGCAGTCTAGATAAAACGAAAGAGCAATTTTTAGTGAATGGGATTGAACCAGCAACTCAAAAAATTTATGTCATGGATACGTTTGATTATTTTAAATATGCGAAGAAGAAAGGTTTTTACTATGATTTAATTGTTTTAGATCCACCTAGTTTTGCCCGAAATAAAAAGAAAACCTTTAGTGTGGCAAAAAATTATGGGGAGTTAATTGAAGATAGTTTAGACCTGATTCAAGAAAAAGGGACCATTATTGCTTCAACGAATGCTGCGAATCTTTCAACCAAACAATTTTCACAAATGATTGAAAAAGCGATGCAACAAAAAAAAGTTACGTTCAAAAAAACAGCTACCTACCAGCTACCAGCTGATTTTACGACTTTATCATCTTTTCCAGAAGGGAATTATTTGAAAGTTTTTTGTTATGAAATCTCAAAATAAAGGAGAATAGCACATGGAAAAACTGGATTTTAAATCAGGGGCACCTCAAGTTTGTGTTTCACTGATGGCCAAAGATTATACCGATTTAATGACTCAAGCCAAAGAACTTAACCAGTCGATTGCCGATATTGTGGAGTGGCGGGTTGATTACTATGCAGAGGCAAAAGAAGGAGAGAAAATTGTGGACGTGCTGAATGATTTAAGAGCATGTTTGACAGATAAAGTCTTACTTTTTACTTTTCGAACGCTTGATGAAGGGGGCGAGCAAGCTATTGGGTTAACGGACTATAAAAAACTCTATTTAGCCGTTGCACAATCGAAACAAATTGACTTAATAGACATCGAACTTTCTTATGCTGAATTTTTAGGTCGCCAATTCGTTCAAGAAATTAAAAATCAAGGCATTCAAGTAATTATGAGCCACCACGATTTCGAAAAAACCCCGGATGATGCCACCCTTATTTTTAAAATTGGAGTTATGAATCAATTTGGTGCCGATGTTGGCAAGTTAGCGACCATGCCTCAATCTTTAGAAGACATATTACGCATGCTCGGTTTAATTACTAAAGCGAGAGGTTTTAGCCAGTTACCATTAGCAGTAATCTCTA
>CAYNOA010000014.1:4329-17421 GCA_964398695.1 uncultured Enterococcus sp.
TTATGGTAAGATTTCACGTGTGAGCTCGGAATTAATCGGTTCGGTTTTAACTTTTGGGGCAATCGGAGAAACTTCCGCTCCTGGACAAATTCCAATTGACGCCTTAGTTGATTGCATGTCGGTTTTAGCGAATACCAAATAGAAAGAAGTTTTTAGTGTGTCAAAGAAAAAAGAAAGTAAAACAAATGCCTTAAGGATATTAACGCAACAAAAAATGACTTATCAAGAACACCACTATACTTGGTCTGAAGATCATCTTGGCGCAGAAGAAGTCGCGGTCCAATTGGATAAAAAAATGCCGGAAGAAATTTTTAAAACGTTAGTCGCCCTTGGGAATAAGACGGGTGTACTTGTAGCGGTGATTCCTAGCAATCAAGCACTTGATTTAAAGAAAATTGCGCAAGTGTCAGGCAACAAGAAAGTTGAAATGTTACCGTTAAGAGACTTAGAAATCACTACCGGCTATATTCGGGGGGGCTGTTCACCGGTTGGAATGAAAAAACTTTTTCCAACGTTCATTGATGAGTCGGCGCAAGCATTCACTACCGTGGTGGTTTCAGCGGGGCGTCGCGGTTTACAAATGGAAGTCAAGCCAAATGACTTACGCCAAGTGACCAAGGGGCAGTTTGCCCAATTAATAAAAACGTAAAAGAGCACATGTAAAAACACCTGCCCTACAGATGGTTTATGAACCATTGACAAGGCAGGTATTTTTTATTGTTTTACGAAAATGAAAAATAACTAGCAATTTCTGCTGCATGAACACCCGCACTATGGCCGGTACAAAAGGCAGCCGTAATATTAAATCCGCCGGTATAACCATTAATATCAATTAACTCACCGGCAAAAAAGAGCCCAGGTAAAATTTTACTTTCCATTGTTTTTGGGTTGATTTCTTTTAAATCAATCCCGCCTCCGGTCACAAATGATTTCTCAATTGGAAGGGTTTGATAAATCCGAATCGGAAAAGATTTGAATAACGAAACGAGCTGCTCTTTTTGTAGTTCGGAGACTTGTTGACTTGGCAAATCGACTAAATCAAGTTGTTCAAGATAAAAAGTTAATAATCGTTCTGGTAAAAACGCATGTAAAGCATTTTTCGTGCTTTTTTTTGTTTCATCGAGTGCCTCTGAAATTTTTGATAAAAGATCGGCTTCACTTAGTTCCGGGAAACAATCTAACAAAACGGTCACTTCGTCTTGTTCTTCAAGCAATTGGTTTACAAAAGAAGAACAACGTAAAGCTGCAGGGCCTGAAATTCCAAAATGAGTAAATAATAAATCCATTTTATGCGCAGTGACTGCCTTATTTTTTTCATCAATCACGGTGAGCAAAATATCTTGTAAAGAAATTCCTTGTAACGTTTTTGCTTGAATAAAGGTTTCTTTTGATAAAAGCGGAGACTCGGTTGCATACAAAGGGGTAATGTGGTGACCAACTTTTTTAGCGAGTCGATACCCATCACCGGTTGAGCCCGTTGAAGGATAGGTCCGTCCACCAGTTGTTAAAATGACACAAGGTGCGTAGAAAGACTCAAATTCCGTTTCAACACCAGTTACTTGTTGCTGCTCGTGCTTAATTTTAGTGACGGTTGTGTTCATGGCGAAGGTGACATTTAAAGCTTTCATTCGTTCGACTAAGGCGTTGACAATCGTTAAAGACTTATTGGTCACAGGAAACATTCGCCCATGATCTTCTTCTTTTAAAGCCACGCCTTGTTCAGCAAAAAAGGCCATCACATCATAGTTATTAAATTGAGAAAAAGTACTATATAGAAATTTTCCATTCCCTGGAATGTGGCGAATTAAGTCTTCGACTTCGCGATTATTTGTGACATTACAGCGACCGCCCCCCGTCATCAATAGTTTTTTCCCAAAACGCTTATTTTTTTCAATCATTAAGACTCGAGCTCCTTGTTGAGCAGCGGCAATCGCCGCCATCATTCCGCTCGTTCCGCCACCCACAACGATGACATCATAGTTTTTATCCATGAAAATATCCTCCATTTGCATAGTAATGTGGAAAAAAATTGAAAATTTTAATATTATTTTAATAAAAAAGGTGAAAAATTTCCAATTATCTGATAAAATCATACTACCAAATTAGGGAGGTATTTTCATGACAAATGCATCAGAATACGTAAAAAAAATTCAAGAAGAAATTCATCAAAGGAACGCGCACGAACCAGAATTCTTACAAGCAATTGACGAATTCTTTCCAACCATTGTCCCGTTTTTAGAAAATCACCCTGAGTATGTCAATCATAATCTTTTGGCATTCGTCACTGAACCAGAACGTATCATTCAATTTCGCGTTCCATGGCAAGACGACCAAGGAAATTGGCAAGTAAACCGTGGCTTTCGGATTCAATTTAATTCAGCCATGGGACCTTACAAAGGCGGTTTGCGCTTCCACCCGTCGGTAAATTTAAGCATCTTGAAATTTTTAGCCTTTGAACAAATTTTTAAAAATAGCTTAACCGGTCTACCAATTGGTGGAGGAAAAGGTGGGAGTGATTTTGATCCCAAAGGCAAATCAGATGCGGAAGTGATGCGTTTTTGTCAAAGTTTTATGACAGAGTTAGCGAAGCATATTGGTCCAAACACCGATATCCCAGCCGGAGACATTGGCGTTGGAAAACGTGAAATTGGCTATTTATACGGTACCTATAAACGTCTTAAACAATACGATGCCGGCGTTTTAACTGGTAAACCCCTCGAATTTTGGGGGAGTAAAGGTCGGACAGAAGCCACTGGTTATGGGGCCGTTTATTTTGTGAAACATCTTCTAACAGATTTAAATGAAGATTTTAATGAGAAAGTGGCACTTGTTTCAGGAAGTGGGAATGTGGCCATTTATTGTATTGAAAAATTATATCAATTAGGAGCAAAACCCGTTACTTGTTCGGATTCAAATGGTTTTATTTATGATGAAGCCGGAATTGATTTAGCTTTATTAAAAGAATTGAAAGAAGTCAAACGTGCGCGCTTGACTGAATATATCAAAGTACGTCCAAATGCGAAATACTATGAAAATCAAGCAGTTTGGGATATTGATTTTTCAGCAGAATTAGCCTTTCCTTGTGCGACTCAAAATGAAATTAATTTAGAACAAGGCAAACGTCTCGTGAAAAATGGCGTTCGCGTGGTGGCTGAAGGGGCCAATATGCCAAGTTCAGTGGAGGCAGCCGAGTATTTTGTCGAAAATAAAGTTTACTACTGCCCAGGTAAAGCAGCCAATGCAGGCGGAGTGGCGGTTTCTGCTTTAGAAATGAGTCAAAATGCCCAACGCTTGCAGTGGGATAAAGCAGAAGTCGATGCACAATTAGATAAAATCATGAAAAACATTTATGAAAATTGCCGGGATACGGCATTTGCGCACGACCAAAAAGATAATTTTATGCTTGGTGCAAATATTGCTGGTTTTGCTAGAGTCGCTGAAGCAATGGAAATCCAAGGGCTTGTATAATCAAGTTTGACTTGCTAAATTGCCTTAAAAAAAGTAAAGTATATTTGTAGTGTAAAATTTGATGTACTTAGGAGGATGAAAATGTCACACATTCAATTTGATTATTCAAAAGCAAGCTCTTTTATTAGAGAGCATGAACTTGCGTACATGCAAACGCAAGTAACAGCTGCTGACGCTGCTTTACGTGGTAAAACAGGCCCAGGAAATGATTTTGTTGGTTGGATTGATCTACCAACGAATTATGACAAGGTAGAGTTTGATCGCATTAAAGCGGCTGCAAAGAAAATTCAAGCAGATTCAGAAGTGTTGGTTGTAATCGGAATTGGTGGTTCTTATTTAGGCGCACGTGCAGCAATTGAATTTTTACAACATTCGTTTTACAATGCGTTACCAAAAGAAGCGCGTAAAACACCGCAAGTTTTATTTGCAGGGAATTCAATTTCTTCTACTTATTTAGCGGACTTAATTGAATTAATTGGCGATCGTGACTTTTCTGTCAACGTGATTTCAAAATCTGGCACAACAACGGAACCAGCGATTGCGTTTCGAGTCTTTAAAGAATTATTAATTAAAAAATATGGTCAAGAAGAAGCAAACAAACGAATTTATGCGACAACGGATCGTGCGAAAGGAGCCGTTAAAGTCGAAGCGGACACAGAAGGCTGGGAAACTTTTGTCATCCCAGATGATGTGGGTGGTCGTTTTACGGTCTTAACACCAGTTGGTTTATTACCAATTGCGGTAAGTGGTGCGGATATTGATGCTTTGATGCAAGGAGCAAAAGATGCACAAGAAGCGTACTCAGATGCTGACTTAACGCAAAATGAAGCATACCAATACGCGGCTTTACGCAATGCTTTATACCGTAAAGGCAAAGCCATTGAAATTTTAGTTAACTATGAACCAGGGATGCAATATTTTTCTGAGTGGTGGAAACAACTTTACGGTGAGTCTGAAGGAAAAGACCAAAAAGGGATTTACCCATCAAGTGCGAACTTCTCAACAGACTTGCACTCAGTTGGCCAAACGATTCAAGATGGTCAACGTAACATTTTTGAAACAGTGATTAAAGTGGAAAACCCACGTAAAACAGTGGCCATTCCTGTGCAAGAGTCGGATTTAGATGGCTTGGGGTATTTAGAAGGCAAAGACGTCGATTTTGTTAATACGAAAGCTTTTGAAGGCACTTTGTTAGCTCATACGGACGGAAACGTACCAAACTTCTTATTGAAGATTCCAGCAATGGATGCTTATACTTTAGGCTACATGGTTTACTTCTTTGAAATTGCGGTAGGCATTTCTGGTTACTTGAATGGTGTGAACCCATTTGACCAACCAGGGGTAGAAGACTACAAACGCAATATGTTTGCTTTATTGGGCAAACCAGGCTTTGAAGATTTAGCAAAAGAATTAAACGAACGCTTATAAACAAATGAAAAAGAGGTTGCGACGCGCGTCGCAACCTCTTTTTTACGAACAAAAGGCATGCTTGAAGCTGAACACTTCTGTCACGACCTTGTTAAAATGGTGTGTCAGAAGTAGCTTCTTCGGCAATAAGCCGAAAAGCACAAAAATTTGAAAAACAATTTTGGTTCTTTCCTTCTTATTGCTAGAAGCTGAACACTTCTGCCACGACCTTGTTTTATACTTCTGCGAGGACCAAAGAAGCGAAAGGACTTTGGGTTCCCTTCTTTGGTCGATATAAAAACAGATAGAGCAAGCAATTAAAAAAGAAAATAAATCAAAAGAAGGGCTAGGGTTGTTTGAAAGAGACCAACAGAAGCCCCGTAAATTAAAAATTTAGGTCCTTCTTGTAAGAAGCGTCGTAAATTTAAACGTAAACCAATTGCAGCTAAAGCGGTCGTCTCAAACCAGTTGCTAATGAACTTCCCACTAGAAACAAGGGTCTCAGAAAAAGGCCAGAGACTATTGATGATGCAAACGATTAAAAAGCCAAGTACATACCAGGGCAGCGGGAATTTTTTCTTCGAGGTGGTGGCCGAGGAAGTTACTTTTTGAGGGACTAATTGACTAAAAATAAAGACAATTAAAACTAAGCACATAATGCGCATAATTTTAAACAACATCGCATAAGAAACTACGTCTTCACTTAATAAACTCGCACCGGCTACCACCTGGCCCACTGATTGCAAGGTCCCACCTAGTAGTGCACTTTTAGCAATCAACTGATCGCCAAAAAGAGCTTGCCCAATAAAAGGTAAGGTTAGCATCATCACTGTTCCTTGTAAATTGACTAAAGTAATGATTTGGCCTTTTTCTTCTTCTTTTGCATGAATGCTCGGTGCAATCGAAGCAATCGCGGATGAGCCACAAACGGCATTGCCACCAGCCATCAAGAGCGAAGTTGTTTGATTAAAGCCAATTTTTTGTCCGATTTTATAAGTAAAATAAATCGTCGCACTCATCATACAAGCGATAAACAAAACACCCTGTATTCCCATTTGAGCAATAGTTTGAAAAGTCACGGAAACACCTAATAAAACAACCGAAAATTCTAGGAGCCGACTCTCCGCAAATTTAGTCCCTGTTTGTAAAAAAGCTTGTGTAAAAAAAGTATTGCCTAAAAAAATACCGAATAAAATGGCTAAAGTTGCTCCGCCAAGTTGTGGCAGATAAATCGCGCTTCCTTTGGCTAAGACTGCGACACCAATACTCAATACAAGCCCTGGAAAAACACGCCCACTTTTTCTTTGCAACAAAATAAATCCCTCCAATAAATAAACAAAATACCGGCAACGAATTTAATGGCTTTTGGATAAAAGTCGTTAAATTCGTTGCCGGTATTTATTATCGCGCACATTTACTTGAAAAACAACGCTTGATTTAGCCAATCCCAATGACAAAGTGCAAAAGTTTATTGGCGTAGCTATTTTTTTGAGGATTCGCTAGCATTTGATTGAGAAAGTCCATTCGATCCGTAATCACCCCATCGACTCCGTAAAAGGCCATCCGTTCCATTGTTTCAATGGTGTTTGGCGTCCAAGCAATCACTTTTTTCCCTTCTTGGTGTGCAGCAGTGACAAAATCTTTATTTAATGTACTATATTCCATCGTTAAAAAGTCTGCTTGGGTTTTCGGCGGTCCAATAAAATTAAAAGGCATAATATAGCCAACGTAAAGGCTTGGATTACTCGATTTTAACTCTTCTACCACAGAGTAAGAAAGACTTTGCACCCAGTAACCATGTTTTTCAATCACCGAGCTGTACTTGGCTAAAAACAATTGGGTCAATTCCTTCGTATTGCTTCGTTGCGTTTTAATTTCAATTAAGAGTTTTTGCTGCTGTTTTTCGGCTTCTTTGAGGTAATCATCGAATGAAGGAATAGGTGCAGCCTGCCCATTTTCTCGACTCGTCAAAGCCGTTCCTTCGAGCAAAGTCATTTGTTCAGGAATTCCTTTTGTATGCGTAAGCTCTTGGTAATTAAAATCATGAAAGACGATAAACTGCTGATCGACCGTCATTTGGATATCCATCTCAATAAAATCGGGTGACGCTATTTGGCTAGTTTTTCTTAAAGAAGCTAAGCTGTTTTGTACCCCGTTTTGATTGCTAACGCCGCGATGTGAAAGGGTTTGGATTGTTTGGTTTGAAACATTGGTTAAATAGCGATAGTTATAAACGAGGACACCTAAAACGACGAAACTACTTAAGACGATAAAGGACCACCAATCAAGTCGGCTTATATTTGTTTTTTCAGGCTTTATCGGTAGAAAATAAGGCGCAATATCGGGTAAAAGCTGTGCTTCATCCATTAATTCAATCACTAAAAAGAAAATTAAAATGGTGGATAAAACTAAATTGACTAAAAACATAAATTGGACAAAAAACATCGCAATTACGGCACTTTGTAAAGCATAGGCGTTAAAGTGTGTTTCAATGAATCGTTGGAGATTAAAAATAATAGCATAAGCAAGGCTTGATAAAGCCAGTAGTCCGAGGGACAGAAAGCCAAAGCGTATCACAATGATGAAAAATTTCTTTTTAGTTAATAAAAGGCTTTCGCGAATTGCTTTTTTGAGCGAGTGGTTAAGTAAAATCATACTTGGAAGTGAAAAGATTAAACGAATACCAATATAAATGAGAAGTAAGTAAGCGAGTAAATAAAGGCTAACAATCATTAAACGGTTAACAAAGACAAAATCAATGATAAAAGCTGGGAATTTAATTTTGGTTAGTAGACTAGAATGATAAGAAAAGCCACTCAAAGGCAAAACTAAAAAATAATAAAATAAGAAAAAGAGAAAAACTTCAACACGCAGTTTTTTCATTTGTTGAAAAGTGATTTGGACCAATTGGAAAAGTGAAATCGGTACTTCTTTTTTTATGAAAAAAAGACTTAATAGTAAAAAGGTAAATTCAAAATACAAGACGGCTAAAAGAAAGATCAACAGGCCGATTAAACTAAGCGTAACGAAAGGGTGTGAAGCGAGCAAACGGCCGATTGAATCATAGGCGATGTAGTCGATTTTACCAAATTTTAAAATGAATTTTGTGCCATTACTTAAAAGTGGAATCATTAAAAATAAAATAATTGCATGTAACACCAAAACATCTCGAAAAGAAGCAATGGTGCTAAAAAGAAAAGCTTTAAGTTGAAACAAATTTGCTTTGATTGGAAACATTGAGGTGCCCCTCCTTTATCATGAATTAGAAAGGTTCAAATACTAGAAAAAAGTCAACTTCTTATTCAGAGGAAAAGAAGTTGACTTTTGCTGAAGTGGGTAAAAGGCGCACTTGATTTTTATAAGAAATGACTGATGAAATGTCCACCATAAACTAAAAGCATGCTATAGGCAAGAATTGAAGCGGGTTTAGCTAAAAGGATAATCCAAATAAATTTTTTTAAGGAGATTTTTGTTAAACCAGCCATCAAGCAAAGGGTATCGTCTGGAGCAATGGGTAAGAAGATTGCCCAAGCAAATAGTTTATCAAAGCGATGTTGGTCATCTAACCAACCAATATATTTATTATAATTTTTTTCGCTAACTAGACTTAAAATAAGCGGCTTGCCATAGTGCCTCCCAAGTAGGAAAACCAGAATTGAGCCAAGGACAATGCCAATGTAATTGTAAAGGAAACCTTGGACAGGGCCAAAAATGAGCACGCCGGCTGCTAAGGACACCCCGCCAGGTATAACTGGTACGATGACTTGTAAAACTTGAATTAAAATAAAAACAAGCGGGCCTAAAATGGTTGCTTGACTCACTAGACTTTGCAACGCTTGGGGGTCGTTAAAAAGACCTAAGCGAAAGAAATAAATGGCTAAGGCAACAGAAAAAGCCATCCCACTAATGGAAATAAAGTTTATAATTTTTCTTGAAATAGCAACATTCATCGACAAGCTCCTTTACGCATAATTTAGATTTATTATATAGCGAAAGCGGTTAAAAGTCATGGAACTTAAGACTGATTTATAAAAACTTATCTTTTTATAGTTTGATGGGTGAGGAGTTTTTCAATTAGGCTAGTCATCATAAAGCCTCCAGCAATCGCTCCAGATGTCACGATCACCACAGAAATATAATGAAAGCCCTCACTGGCTGCACCAAGCACAAAGGAGCGAACCGCTAAATAAGCCGGACCACCGGGAACTAAAGGAACGAGGCTAGGTACAATAAAAATAAGCACGGGAATTTTTTGTTTCCGTGAAAAATAAATACTTAGAGAGCCAATGGCTAAAGCTGCCGCAAAATTGGCGAAACCTAAACGAAAGTCAAGTGCTTTTAAACCAATATAAATCAACCAACCCATCGCGCCAATTAAGCCACTTGCGGGTAGTGAGCGCCGCGGCACATTAGTCAGTACACCAAAAGTAACCGTACTGATAAAGCTAAAAAGAAAATGAAGAATCATTATAAAATCCCCCCTAATAAAATTAAGGCAGTGGCAATGCCTACGCCAATTGCCGAAGCGACAATGACAGCTTCGGTTCCCCGGACTAGACCACTAATTAAATGACCCGCTAAAATATCGCGAAAGGAATTCGTAATGGCGACTCCAGGAACAAGGGGCATCACGGAGCCGATGATAAGATGATCGACAGAATGCGCAAGGTTAAAATGAACAGTCAAAACAGCAAAAACACCGATACCTAAAGCTGCAATGAAGCAATCGAGGAAAAGAACTTTTAAATAATCATGTACAAAATCTTTTAAAAGATAACCAATCACGCCAATTACAAAGGTGGCAATAAAATCATTCCAACTACCGCCAAAAATATACATTAAGGTACAACTAACAATCCCTGCGCTTACAAACTGAAGTGGTTTTGAAAAAGCAGGTACTTCTTGATCAATTTTACGTAATTGAGCATAAAGTTCGGCCAAATCAATTTGTTTGAAGGCAAAATCTCGTGATAATTGGTTCACAGCAACAACTTTTTCCAAATTGATGGAACGCTCACCAACGTTTTCAATTTGTGTGTGTTGCGTATTTTTAAAACTTAAAAAGATACCGGTGGCTGTTACATAACTCACGCTGTCTTCTCGACCGGCACTTCGAGCGATTCGATTCATGGTATCTTCTACGCGGTAAACTTCAGAACCACTTTCCATCATGATTTTTCCGGCTAGCAGGCAAGTGGAGGTTAATAAATGATTAGAATCCATAACAAAAAATCTCCTTTCACTCTTTGACGATTCACATAAATCGTCGATTATTCTATTTGCTGTTGAAGCAGAAGATAAGTAGAGTTTACCTTTTTGTACCAAGAGCTACAAGGGTTTTTTATTTAATTGCTTTAAATAACAAGAAGTGAGTAATAAAATGGTTAAAATACTTTTAATTTTAGAATATTTAGGTTAAAATAACATTAGTAGATAAATCTCAAATGGGAGGGTGTCACCATGAGGAAAAAAGTTTATACGAGAGATTACATTTTGAAATCGGCTTATGAACTAGTGGAAAAAGAAGGATTTAGTAACTTTACTGCAAGAAATGTCGCAAAGAAAATGGGTGTATCAACACAACCGATTTATTTAGAATTCGAGAGCATGCAAGATTTAAAAAGCACTTTAATTGAAATGATTTTTGAAGAATTAAAGCAAAAGGTTTTTTTAGAAGAGCATACGGGGAATAAACTAGTCGATATTTGTATAAACTACATTGATTTTTCTCAAAAAAACCCCAAATTATTTATCTCGCTATTTGTTGATGAACATGGTGGAGGTAAGATGATGTATGATGCATCGCACGCTTATTTCAATAAAATTATCAAACAAGATGCCGAATACGCGCAAATGTCCGATGACTATTTACAAGCATTACACGATGGCACTTGGATCACGATTACTGGCATGGCTTCTTTAATGGCCTCAGGAATTATGCAGCCAAGTCGTCAGCAAATTATTGAAATCATTCAACATACGATTGATTCGATTATGACTTTAAAAAATAATAATCAGTTATAAAGAAAAGAAGTTGTGGCCGAAGTCGCTTCTTTCTTAAAGCGACTTCGGCCATCTGTTTGTTCGTAAATAAGGGACGGTGACTTACTTTTTTTCACAGTTTTGGTGTTTGATTCGGACTCTTGGTCTTTGAGACTTTGTTCGAGCCTCCTTTCACTTTGCGCAATCAGCTAAAATAGAAAACAGAGGGTAAATTCATCCGTTGATGAGTTTACCCTCTAATCTTAGTATGTTTCTAGTGAAGGATGGATTTGAATCTCGCGTTTCTCTCGTGTCGCTTATCAGAAAATAAAAAAACTTTAAAAAAGTATAAGGAGAGTACGGGATTTGAACCCGTGCACCGCTTAAGGCGGCTCGCTGGATTTCGAGTCCAGTGCATTACCACTCTGCCAACTCTCCATGAAGATATTTTGCGCGTAAATTTAGGAAAATGCAAGTGTTTTTTTAAAAAAAACCAACATAAAAGAAAAGGCAAATAGTCCCAGTTTATTAAAAAGATCGGTTGCAACAAAAGTCACAACCGATTTTTTTGATTTTATTTTTCCGCTTATAAAGCGAGATGTTGTTCAAGATATTCAGCTAAGCCGTCTTCATCATTGGTTTTTTCGGTAATATCATTAGCGATGCTTTTTAGTTGATTGGTTCCGTTTTTCATCGCAACCCCCCAGCCAGCATAGGCCAATAATTCTAAGTCATTGTGTTCATCACCAAAAGCCAGAATATCCCTTGATTTAATTTTTAGTGATTCGGCAACGACCGCAATGGCCATTGCTTTTTGTACCCCTTTTGGCACCACTTCTAAAATAGCGTTCGGACCACCCCAAGTTCGCACGTCGATTTCATTTTCGAATTGCTTCATTAAGGTCGCCGAGACATGAGCTGAAAATTCATGTTTCGTTTTGATTAATAAAGAAGTTGGATTGGTTTTTAAGTTATTAAATAGATTGGCTTCAGTCGCTCGATCGGCGGCAAAAAAAGAGCTCTCAAAGTCTTCAAGACGGTTAATATAAAAGGTATCTCGGCTTTCCGCAGCAACGAAATCGATATTTAAACTTTCCTTTTGAGCTAAGATTTCAAAAGCAATTTCTTTTTGAATTGAATGTTCTTTTTCAAACGACCATTTTTGGTAAGGCTTGTGAACAAGACCGCCGTTAAAATTAACCATGGGGGTATCTAAGCCGAGTTCTTTATAATATTGCGCGCTCATTCGGAATGGCCGACCAGTTGCGATACTCACGTGATGTCCAGCCGCGGAAGCTTTCTTTAAGGCAGCCATCGTTCGAGGACTAATTTGAGAATGGCGGTTTAAGGTAGTGCCGTCTAAGTCAATGGCAATTAGTTTTTTTGTCATAAGTCTCTCCAATCAATTGTTTATTTATATGAAAATTTCTTGAAAATACTGATTTCGATTCCAGTGTAACACATCCGTTAAAATTAACAAGAAATATACTTAAGAGCCGTTTGAGGAAAAAGAGTAAAATCCGAACGTTTGGAAGTTGTGAATAGCCAATATTCATAAAAATGTTGAAAAACAAGAAGATAACGCTTATAATTCTTAGTTGTTCAAGAGGAAGATTAATTATTTTTTTCTTAAGAATAATTCCTTCTTTCTTTAAAAATAATGAACAGGAGTGGGAAATTACATGGAAAAGTTTTTCAAATTAAAGGAAAACAAGACAAACGTTTCGACAGAAGTCATAGCGGGTATCACAACGTTTTTCGCGATGAGTTACATTTTATTTGTTAACCCGTCAATTTTATCGGCTTCAGGAATGCCTTTTCAAGCAGTCTTTTTAGCGACCATCATTGCTTCGGTTATTGGAACGCTAATTATGGGTTTGTTTGCCAACGTGCCTTATGCACAAGCACCAGGGATGGGATTAAATGCCTTTTTCACTTTTACCGTCGTTTTTGGTTTAGGTTATACTTGGCAACAGGCGTTAGCAATGGTTTTTATTTGTGGACTCATTAATATTTTTATCACGGTTACAAAAATTCGTAAATTGATTATCCGTGCGATTCCTGAATCGATGCAACATGCAATTGGGGGCGGAATCGGGATTTTCGTTGCTTACGTTGGGATTAAAAATGCCAACCTATTAAGTTTTTCAGCAAGTGGGAGTACGATTGTCGATTCGATGGTGGAAGATGGCGTTACAACGAATGTGACAATGAACGGTGGCGTTGTTCCAGCGT
>CAYNOA010000015.1:0-4537 GCA_964398695.1 uncultured Enterococcus sp.
CCACGGTTTGCAATTAAAATTTTTGAAAACATAATTCACCTATCCAATCATGAAGGTTAATTCGGCTTCTGCCACTTTCTTTCCATCGACACGGGCAATCCCTTTGCCGATTCCCGCCGATGACTTCACTTTAATAATTTCTACTTCTAAAATCAAGGTATCCCCCGGTGTTACTTTTTGGCGGAATTTTGCTTTATCAATGCCTCCAAAGTAAGCTGTTTTCCCACGAAATTGCTCAAGAGATAATAACGCAACGGCACCTGCTTGTGCCATTGCTTCAACAATTAAAACACCAGGCATTACAGGTTCATGCGGAAAATGTCCTTGGAAAAAGGGTTCATTAATCGTCACGTTTTTCTTAGCAATTACTTTTTCACCATCGATTAATTCTTCAACACGGTCGATTAAAAGCATTGGATAACGATGAGGAATAATTTCTTTAATTTGTTGGATATTTAATTGAGTCATTTTCTTATCCTTCCTTTACGCGGAATAATGGTTGGTTAAATTCAACAATCGCTTCGTTTTCAACTAAAACCGCAACGATTTCACCGGTCACATCACTGACGATCTCATTCATCACTTTCATCGCTTCAACGATGCAAACGACTTCGCCTTTCGCAACATGATCGCCGACTTTTTTAAAGTTTGGTTTATCAGGAGCAGGTTTTAAATAAGCCACACCAACTAAAGGTGAGACAATTTCTTTCCCTTCAACCACACTTGGTGCAAGTGCTTGTTCTGGTTGAGCAACTGGTGTAGCCGTTACACTTGATGTCGCCGTCGTTTGAACAGCTGGTGCTTCTACCATGACTGGTTGGTTTGCCAAATTGTTATGACTCACTTGACTTTTTGAAACAGTATTTTTGTTCAAATAAAGTTCAAAACCACCATCTTTTAAATGAAACTCTGTCAAAGTTGACTGATCAAATTTCGTTAATAACTCGATAACTTCTTTTTGTTCCATGAATAATTATGCCTCCCAACGTTTCATTAAGATTACCGCATTATGGCCACCAAAGCCTAATGAGTTGCTCATTGCATACGTTAAGTTTGCATCGACAGAATGATTAATGACCACATTGATATCAATTTCTGGATCTTTTTCTGTTACATTGATGGTTGGTGGAACAAATTGATGTTCTAAAGCAAGTAAAGTCGCCACGGCTTCGACACCGCCAGCTGCGCCAAGCAAGTGACCCGTCATTGATTTTGTACTGCTGACATAAGTCTCTTTGTAATTTTCACCTAGCCCGTATTGAATCGCTGTTGCTTCCGCACTATCATTTGCTGGGGTGCTTGTTCCATGTGCGTTAATATAGCCCACTTGGTTTGGTTCAATGCCCGCTTCATTCATTGCTAGTTTCATCGCTTTCCCTGCGCCTGATCCATCTGGATTTGGTGCCGTCATATGATAAGCGTCACAGTTAGCCCCGTAACCCACAACCTCACCTAAAATATTTGCACCGCGAGCTCGGGCATGCTCTAAAGATTCTAAAATAAAGACACCCGCACCTTCACCCATCACAAAGCCACTTCGGTTTTTATCAAATGGGGTCGATGCTTTATCTGGATCTGATTCAGTTGTTAAAGCAGTTAAGGCCGCAAAACCAGCAATCCCAATTTCGCAAATCGTTGCTTCTGAACCACCGGCAATCATCACGTCTGAGTAACCATGTTTAATATTGCGGAAAGCTTCCCCAATCGAATGCGTACCTGAAGCACAGGCGGTCACCGTCGTTGTACAAATGCCTTTTGCTCCTACGCGTAAAGCAATGTTCCCTGCAACCATATTCACAATTGACATTGGAACAAACATGGGTGATACACGTTTTGGCCCTTTTTCATTCATTCGAGTGACTTGATCTTGAATGGTTGGCAAGCCACCTATTCCCGACCCTACCATTACACCAAATCGATCGGCATCAATTTTATCGACTTCTAACTGTGCCATTTCCATCGCATCAAGGGCCGCATGAATGCCAAAAATTGAAAACATATCCATTCTTTTTGTGTCTTTTTTCTTAAAATATTTTTCTAAAGGGAAATCCTTCACCTCTCCAGCTACGGAAATTCCAGTGTCTGAGGCGTCAAATTTTGTAATTGGCCCAATTCCATTCTTTCCATTTTTTAAACTTGTTAAAAATTCTTCCGGGGTGTTTCCAATGGGAGAAACCACGCCATATCCTGTTACTACTACTCGATTCATTGAATTCCCTCCTTTAACCATGCATTACAAGGCCACCATCAACATTGATGACTTGGCCCGTAATATAAGAATTTTTTGCTAAGAAAATAGCTGTTTGCGCAACGTCTGCCACTTGACCAAAGCGTTGCATTGGAATATTTTGAGTGACTTGTTCTTTGATTTTATCGGATAAAACTTCCGTCATATCGGTTTGGATAAAACCAGGAGCAATTGCATTACAAGTGATACCACGAGGAGCTACTTCACGTGCCACTGATTTGGTAAAACCAACCACACCCGCCTTACTTGCCGCATAGTTTGCTTGACCGACGTTCCCAATTAAGCCAGAGACGCTTGATAAATTAATAATCGCACCTTCTCTTTGTTTAAGCATTTTCTTTAAAACTTGCTGGGTCATATTGAATGTGCCCACTAAGTTGATTTTTAAGACTTTATCAAAGTCATCTGCTGTCATACGTAACATTAATTTATCATTTGTAATCCCAGCATTGTTGACCAAGATGCCAACCGGACCTAATTTTTCTTCTGTTTCTTTGATCATTTGACTTGCTTGCTCAAAATCTGAAATATCGCCAGAAATGCCAATACATTTGACACCATAACTTTCAATTTCTTGAATCAGTGCCTCAGAAATTTCGCTCCGCCCATTTAAGACAATATTGGCGCCTTCTTTGGCAAAAGCTTTCGCAATTTCTAAACCGATTCCGCGTGTACTTCCTGTAACGAAAGCAACTTTTCCTTGTAATTCCATGCTAACCTCCTGTATTTAACGCCGCAATGGTTTCTGCTAACGTTTGACTATCTTCAATTCTTGTTACTTTTAAAGATTTATCAATTTTTTTAATGAATCCAGACAAAACCTTTCCTGGACCAATTTCAACGATTTGCTCAATGCCTAGCGCTTTCAACGTCGCCATACTTTCATAAAAACGAACCGGTGACATCACTTGTTTTTCTAGTAAATTTTTCACTTCGGTTTGTGGCATGATTTGAGCGGTTGTATTGCTAATAACTGGTATACGCATTTCTGAAAAAGGCGTTTGTGCTAACACTTCTTTTAATTGATCCGCCGCGGGTTTCAATAAGGCGGTATGAAAAGGCCCACTCACATTTAAGGGAATCATTCTTTTGACGCCAGCTGCTGTTAAGTAGTCAACGGCTTGATCAACGGCAGCCACTTCCCCACCAATTACGATTTGTTGAGGAGTATTGTAATTGGCCGGTGAGACAATGCCCAGAGCACTTGCTTTTTGGCAAGCTTCTTCAATCGTTTCAATTGGTGCATTCATAACGGCAACCATTTTACCGACCCCTTGAGGTGCGGCTTCACTCATTAATGCTCCGCGTTTAGCTACAAGAGAAACGGCCGTTTTAAAATCAAGCGCACCACTCGCAACTAAGGCGGAATATTCGCCTAAACTAAGACCGGCTACTGCATCTGCTTGATAGCCTTTTTCTTCTAATAAACGCCAAAAAGCAACACTAACAGTTAAAATTGCGGGTTGCGTATATTTTGTTTGATTTAGTTGATCATTTTCAGTAAAACAAAGTGTCGCCATGTCATAACCAAGTACTTCACTGGCCTCTGCAAACGTTGCGCGAACAATTGCTTCTTGCTCATAAAGTTCTTGACCCATTCCGACATATTGTGCCCCTTGACCACTAAATAAAAAAGCTGTTTTCATGTAAATCTCCTTTATATAAAAAGACTTCGTTCATTCATTTTGGAAAAAAATAGATTCGATTCAGCCCAACTACTAGACTGCAGGATATAAGGAAAGGCTAGGCTTTTGGCCCAGCCTTTTTGAAATTAAGCTTGTTGTTGTTCTACGTATTTCACTAAATCAGCTACTGTTTTGATGCCGTCTTCTGTTTCGATTTTCACATCAAACTCATCTTCGATTTCATTGATGATTTGGAATAAATCTAAGCTATCTGCTTCTAGATCTTCTTGAATATCTGTTGTTAATTTGATTTCCTCTACATCTTTACCTAACTCTTCTGCAATAATTTCTTGAATTTTTTCGAATACCATTTAACATTTCCTCCAATTATAAGATAAATTATTTTTTATTATTTTATGTCTACAGTATTTATAAGTTGATTAACACGGATGCCCAAGTTAACCCGCCTCCAAATCCTGAAAGAACCACTTTTTGATTGTGACCTAAAACGATGGTCCCTGCTCGAACTGCTTCATCTAATAAGATGGGAATCGTCGCCGCAGAGGTATTCCCGTATTTATCCACATTTTGTAAAAATTTCGCGCGATCAACTTGAAGCTTACGTGCCATTTTATCAAGGATGCGTGAATTGGCTTGGTGCAAT
>CAYNOA010000015.1:4547-5234 GCA_964398695.1 uncultured Enterococcus sp.
CCTATTATTGTGCTTACTATAAGTTCCAGTATATTCTTTTTCGCCTTCAATTAACTCTGCAATACTTTTTGCCACGTCGCGTGTCGCAAAATCAAAAATGTCGCGACCGACCATCGTTAAACAAGCATTTTTCGGTGTACTTGTTTGTCGATATGGATTGTTATGAGGATTGATATAGCCTGAAGTTAAAGACATCCCTCTTGTTCCATCGGCATGCAAACTCTCTTTCAAAAGATGTTGCTGATCGTTTTCTTCAAGTAATACGCCACCCGCGCCGTCACCAAACAACACAGCGGTCGAGCGATCTTGCCAATCTAAAATTTTTGAGATAACTTCCCCACCGATAATGAGGCCTTTTTTGGATCCGGTTCGGATAAGTTTTTCTCCCATTGACAAGGCATAAACAAAACCCGCACAAGCAGCACCTAAATCAAACGCTAGTGCATTGGTTGCCCCAATCGCTCCTTGTACAAGACAAGCAACGGAAGGTGAATTGTAATCCGGTGACATGGTTGCTACAATCACAAAATCAATCTCTGAAGCGGGGGTTTGGCTATCAGCCAATAATTGTTTCGCCACTTGAATACATAAATCTGATGTGTTTTCATCTTGTGCGATGTGACGCGTTTTAATTCCCGTGCGAGAAAAAATCCATTCGTCACTAGTATCCATGATCTCAGCTAATTG
>CAYNOA010000015.1:5301-15464 GCA_964398695.1 uncultured Enterococcus sp.
CCAAATTTCATATTCATCTACACTCACTTATATTCTTGTAAAAAAAGATGAAGGTTTTCTAACGCTTTTAATAAAGCGGTTGCTTCTTCTTTTCCCATATCCGTCAACACCGCTTCAATCATTTGTCGATGAAAGCTTTGGTGCACACGATATAATAACTTTCCTTTTTTTGTCAAACCTAATTTGACAACCCGCCGATCATCTTCACTTCGAATCCGTTCAACGTAATTTTTTTTAACTAATCGGTTAATCGCCGTTGTTAATGTTCCCACTGTGATTGAAAGTTCTTTGGCAACTTCAGAAGTGGTTTTTTTACGATACATGCCGATTGCTTCTACCGTATGCATCTCGGTAATCGATAAATCATTAAATTGAGATTTCTTTAATTCTGATTCTTCGATGACCAAAATATCATTAAAAACGTCCACTAATAAATTGTTGATATTTTCAAAATCAGGGCGCATCTTCTCACCATCCGAATAGTTTGATTATCAAATCATTTGACAATCAAACTATAATTTATATCACTGATAAATGCAAGCATATTTTTCATTTTTCGCTTGAAACCTCTCTTTTTTTGTTTCAATTACCTAAAAAAAAGACTGATTTATTAACCATTTACCGTTTGTTAACTTTATTAAAAAATTTGATTAATTTTTTGAAAATTGATTGCTTCCTTCATTTTATTTTCATGCAATAAAGTTTTCTTGTAAAAATCGGATGAATTTGGAATATCTCCTCTATAAAAAAACTGAAAAGCAGGAGATTACTCCTCTTTTCAGCTTTTTCTTATTGAATTAAATCATAAATTTCAATAGCTACCATGTCGATATTATCAAATTGATATGGCTGATTTGATTGACTCTCTGTTAACTCAAAAGTTTCTGTTGAATGATCATAACTGACCGTACATTTTTCGACGCCTTCTTTTTCAAAACGACGAATTTGTACCTCGTTATCTTGCGCTTCAATCATTGCTTCTAAGCGCTTAATGATTGCGACTAATTGAGAATGCTTCATTCACTAGCCCTCCTTTTTCTCACTTCTGTTACATTGTATCAAAAGTGAAGAGTTCTTGCATTTATTTTTATCATTTTTTTAAATATTTTTACTATTTTTCATTTCCCGGCCACCAAAGTTTAATCAACGCTTGGATGCCATCTTCTGAAAACCCTTCATCTGATAAGCGCTCATATAATTTTAAAGCTAAGTCTGTCATTGGCAAGGCCAATTCTAACTTTCGGGCTTCCTCTAGCGCTATTTTTAAATCTTTAACAAAATGTTTAACAAAAAAACCAGCACTATAATCTTCCTTTAAAATTCTCGGTCCATAATTTTCTAAAGACCAGTTAGCCGCGCTACCGCCAGACAAAGTTGTCAACACTTTTTCTAAGCCTAATCCCGCTTTTTGAGCATAAACTAATGTTTCCGTCAAACCAAGCATCGTGCTTGCAACCATAATTTGATTGGCCATCTTAGTATGTTGCCCTTTGCCAGCGCTTCCGTGTAAGGTAAAACTTTGACCAAATGTTTGAAACAAAGGCAAAACCTTCTCGTAAACAGCCTCTTCACCACCAACCATAATCGTCAATGTACCTTTTTGCGCACCCAAATCACCACCTGAAACCGGTGCATCTAAGCTCTTGGCTTGGCGTTTATTTGCTTCTTCAGCAATTTTAATCGCCAAAGAGGGGGTGCTTGTGGTTAAATCAACGAATATTTTATCTGTAATCTCAGCTACAAACAAACCATTTTCATGATTAAAATAAATTTCTTCTATATCATTTGGATTACCAACCATCGTGAAAATAATGTCGCTTACTTGCGCAACTTCTTTTGGTGATGCTTGCCACGTTGCCCCAGCTTCCATTAATGATTCTGCTTTACTTTTGGTGCGGGTATAAATTGCAAGGTCATACCCCTGTCGCATTAAATGTTTAACAATTGATTGTCCCATTACACCAGTACCAATAAACCCTACTTTCATTCTCCATGCCCCTTTTCTATCTCGTTATTTCGCTAATATCTTAAATGATTTTATTTTTTTCCTTAGTCCCTCGCTTTTAGATTGCTCCAATTTTTCTTGAGCGATCTGTTGATGATATTGCTGCATCTCATGATAAAAACGAATAATTTCTTCCCCAAAATGCTCTGCAGAAATTTCATGCATTTTCATTTGATAAACCATTGGATCAAATGAGAGGTCGACTTGAATGGCATTTAGTACCGCTTGAGGGAAATCCTCTTCTTTTTCAAACGTCCGCCCTAAGGACGGATGACTAAGCAAGTTGTTTAAATAATCGTTGCCTAAGACAACCATTTGCGTTTTAGCAGCCATTGCTTCTGTATAGGTCAATCCTTGTGTCTCTGAAGTTGACGTACTCACAAGATATTTTGCTGCCCGATAATAAATAGCCACATCTTCATTAGGCACTTCTCCCACAAAAACAACATAATCTGTCAAGTTCATTTTTTTGACAATTTCTTGTAATTCTTCTTGATATGGACCATCCCCAACAATCATTAAACGAAC
This sequence comes from uncultured Enterococcus sp., assembly GCA_964398695.1. GTDB lineage: Bacteria > Bacillota > Bacilli > Lactobacillales > Enterococcaceae > Enterococcus_I. The sequence continues at coordinate 7,835 of CAYNOA010000015.1, forward strand.
TTGCGGCTGTTGCGCGACAATTTGAGGTAATCCCAAAAGAATCGCCTGAATATTCTTTTCATAAGAAAGACGGCTCAAAGAAAGCAAAACAATATTTTCTGGTTGAATTCCCCAAGAATCTCGAACAGACGCGATGAGTTTTTCTGAAATGTCTTCTCGGTCAAATTTTTCTAGATTGATGCCTGTTGGTATAATCCGCATTGGCACCGTCGCACCATAACGACGAAGCGTATCCACAACTCTTTGACTCGGACAAACGATTCCTGTCGAGTGATTGACGAATTGGCGTGAAAGGTATTTTACATGACTCGGTCGCACGATTTTCCCTTTCGCGACATAATGCAAATAATCTTCGTACATCGTGTGATAAGTATGAATGACTGGAATTTTCATTTTTTTTGCAACCAATTTTCCCAGTAACCCGGCACCAAATTCGGTATGTGTATGAATTAAATCTAATTCATGGGTTCTAGCCATCAAATACGCGTACCACATCCCTCGAATCACCATTCTTCTTTCTTTAAATGAGATGAACGGGACGCTAGGCATTCGAATAATATTGATTTCTTCTTTTGGTGCTTTCGGATCGGTGGTGGTAAAAATAAACACTTCATGTCCTTGTGCTTCTAACTGATCTTTCAGCGTCTTAATTGAAGTAGCCACGCCACTGACTTGTGGTAAATAAGTATCGGTAAAAAAACCAATTTTCACAAAAAAACCTCCTCGCTCCCCTAATTAGTAGTGAGTACTCCTTCATAAACATTTTTTAGTTGTTTTCCTATTTCGACTAAATTTCTCGATTGGGCACTTTCAAATCCTTTTTGAGTTAAATTGGGTAAACGCCCTTCAACAATGCTTTCGATGTAATCTGAAAATTCTTCATTTGTTTTTCCCATAAAACAATTTTCACCATGAAATAACCACTCATCATAGACTGGGATTTCTCTCACCAAAATATTTTGGTGACTAGCTAAGGCCTCTAATACGACAATCCCTTCTGTTTCTTCATACGAAGGAAAGAAAAATAAATCCGCGCCAGAATAGGCCCCTTCTAAAATATCACCTTTGATGTATCCAGGAAAAATAACATTTTTTGGATGATTTCCTTGGACGATTTTCCGAATTTGACTCGGAATTGAATACAAGGGTGTATGACCAAACCATATAAAGGTATATTGGGGGAATTTTTTGGCAATCTCAATAAAATCGATGATTCCCTTACGCTCAAAATACAAACCAACTGAAATAATCACTTTTTGTTCCTTTGACAAGCCAAAGTATGACCGAAACTGCGCTTCCTTTGCTTGATTTGGAACATACTTTTCAATTTCAATCCCGTTAGAAATAACATCAATCGGTTGTTTAATACCATAGCTATGAATCAGTTTTTTTGAATAAGGAGTGGGCGTAATTAATTGATCGGCAGATGAATAAAGCCGAACTAAATGTTTCTTATAAAGCGGCGACAATTGATTGGACCCAATAAAAGAATTACGAAAATCTTCTTCTGTAGAATGCGCATGATAAATGATTTTCTTTTTTTCTCGGCGAGCTTGCTTAATCACTCTTTGGCTATTTATTCCATAAGTATTAATATGCAAGATATCGTAGTCTTTTTGACCAAGCTCACAACTATATTCCACCCCCGCTGTGTCAAGGGCTTTTCTTTGATGATCATAGGCTCGACCAATACCTGATTTCGAAAGAAGGTCTTTCCCTTCAAAATAAAGTAGTATTTTCACGAAATTTTCCTCCTAATGACTTGTTTTCCTAAGTATAACATAGGATATTCAGCAATACCCCCTTCTATAGACTGATTTTTAAGAAATCTAGCTAAATCTTCAGAGCCCCTTTCTGATTTTTTCACTCGTTTTATAAAATGAAACCCTGCTTTATTCAGCAAAAAAAAGCACGTGCTTTCGTCTATTTCAACAAAAGCACGTGCTTGAATGAAGCATTATTTGATGTATTCTTCCATAATTTCAAGAACATCTTCCATGGTATCGCACTCATTTAAAGCACGATTCGCTAATTCTTTCATTTTACTTGTATCTAATTGTTTCATTAGGCTACGAGTTTTAAGGATTGAAGTCGCACTCATAGAAAATTCGTCCAGACCAATTCCCATTAACAATGGAACAGCAGTTTGATCGCCAGCCATCTCGCCACACATACCTGCCCATTTTCCTTCAGCATGTGCTGCATCAACTACATTTTTAATTAAACGTAAGATTGATGGGTTATATGGTTGGTAAAGGTAAGAAACTTGTTCGTTCATACGGTCTGCAGCCATTGTGTATTGAATTAAGTCGTTCGTTCCAATGCTGAAGAAGTCAACTTCTTTTGCAAAGCGATCAGCAATCACCGCTGCTGCTGGAATTTCAATCATGATACCGACTTGAATCGTATCAGAAACCGTTACACCTTCAGCAACTAGTTTTGCTTTTTCTTCATCATAGAGTTTTTTCGCTGATCTGAATTCTTTCAAAGTCGCAACCATTGGGAACATGATGCGTAAGTTTCCGTAAACAGAAGCACGTAGTAATGCACGCAATTGTGTACGGAACATGCCTTCGCCTAATTCAGATAAACTAATACGTAAAGCACGGTAACCTAAAAACGGATTCATTTCATGTGGTAATTTCAAATAAGGTAATTCCTTATCACCACCAATATCCATTGTACGAACAACGACTGGTTTACCACCCATGCCTTCTAGTACGGCTTTATAAGCTTCAAATTGATCTTCTTCTGTTGGGAAATCTGGAGAATCCATGTATAGGAATTCCGTACGATATAACCCTATGCCTTCTGCCCCATTGTTATGAACCCCTTCTAAATCTTTTGGTGTTCCAATGTTGGCAGCAAGTTCAAAATGTTTGCCGTCAGCTGTGACAGTTTCAGCATTTTTCAATTTTTCCCATTCTGCTTTTTGTGCGGCGTATGCTTCACCAGCTTTTAAAAATTCAGCTTTTTGTGCTTCCGTTGGATGAACAATCACGTCGCCTTCAATCCCATTTACCGCTAACATGTCGCCAGCTTTTACTTTATCCGTAATCACGCCAGTTCCAACAATCGCTGGAATTTCAAGAGAACGAGCCATAATTGCAGAGTGAGAAGTACGCCCACCAATATCTGTTACAAAAGCTTTAACAAAATTACGATCTAATTGAGCAGTATCACTTGGCGTTAAATCATGCGCAACAACGATGACTTCTTCGTCAATCATCGATGGGTTTGGCAATGTAACATTTAACAAATGAGCTAAAACACGTTTAGCTACGTCGCGGATATCAGCCGCTCTTTCTTGCATGTAAGCATTGTCTTCCATCGCTTCAAACATGCCAATATACATATCCGTTACTTCTTTCAAAGCAGATTCTGCATTGACTTTTGTATCGGTGATATTTTGTTTGATTTGACCAATCATTTCTGGATCACTTAAGACCATTAAATGTGCATCGAAGACTTGTGCTTCTTCTTCGCCTAGGCTTTGTGCTGCTTTATTTCGAATTTGTTGTAATTCACTAGAGGATTTGCTTAATGCTTCATCTAATCTAGCTGTTTCTGCAGAAGTATCTTCCACAGTTGTTTTTGCAAAGGATAAGTCTGGTTGTACTAATAGATAGGCTTTTGCGACAGCAACACCATCACTTGCAGCAATTCCTTTTAGCATTTCAACCATTAGTTAGACAATCCTTCCTTTTTCATTGTTTCAACAATTGCAGCCATTGCATCAGTTTCGTCAGTACCTTCGATTGTGATGGTTACATCAGAACCTTGGCCTACACCTAAAGACATAACGCCCATGATTGATTTAAGGTTGACTGATTTACCTTTGTACTCTAAGTTAATATCAGAGTTAAATTTGCTCGCTGTTTGAACTAATAAAGTTGCAGGACGCGCGTGAATTCCTGTCTCAGCAGTTACGTGAAAATCTTTCTTTTCCATATCGATTAATCTCCTTCATGAAATCAATTATTTTTTAAGGAACCTTAATTAGATACTGAATAGATGACTAATTAAGGGTTACCCTTTCAATAGTTAAGGTTACCATTTTTTTAAGACTTAGACAACTATTTTTGTAATAATTACTAATAATCTCAGTGATTATTTGTTCAACTTGACATATCGGTAAATAACCGTTCCATTCAAACCAGCCTCTCCTACATAGGCTTCTCGATCATCAAGCGTTACCCAAGCATTACGAAATGGGATAAAGTCTTCTCTTTTGACCGTGATTTCAACGATTTCACCACTACGCAATCGCTGTAATTCTTCCATATAATTTTGTTCATTCATCTATTTCTACTTCCCTTCTTTTGTGCTGAATCTTGACTCTTATTATAAGAACTCTTTGCCTAACTTGCAAAGAATATTTTAAGTCGACGAGTAAATTACTTGCCAATCTTTTAATTCGTTGTATAATAAAACCACAAAGGTCAAAATAGGTCAATAACTATTCAAACCTTTACCAATTTCCTTTATAGAAAGAAAGGTGTGAAAAATATGTTATGTCAAAATTGTCAGAAAAATGAAGCAACGATTCACTTATATACGAATATTGGCGGACAAAGAAAACAAATTGACTATTGCCAAAACTGTTACCAAGCAATCAAAAATCAGCAAACCCATCCTCAAGCAACCACTGGCCCACAAGATCCTTTTGGCTTTAATAATCTCGAAGATCTTTTCCGCCAAATTTCTCAAGGAATGCAACCAGAAAATCAAATGAACCAGCCTAGACCTAAAACCCAAAGCGGAGGCGGAAATCATCATTTTGGTGGCTCTTCAGGGAATCAACCAAAAGGCAATTCCTTATTAGATGAATTTGGTACTAATATCACTGAACTCGCACGTCTTGGAAAAATTGATCCGGTCATTGGACGAGATACCGAAATTAAACGAGTGATTGAAATTTTAAACCGAAGAACTAAAAACAATCCGGTCTTAATTGGAGAACCCGGCGTTGGAAAAACAGCTGTCGTAGAAGGTCTCGCGCAAAAAATTGTCGATGGCACCGTACCACAAAAATTAATGAACAAAGAAGTCATTCGTTTAGATGTCGCTTCTTTAGTTCAAGGAACGGGTATCCGCGGACAATTTGAAGAACGGATGCAAAAATTAATGGATGAACTCAAAGAATCCGACAACATTATTTTATTTATTGATGAAATTCATGAAATTGTGGGAGCTGGGAGTGCCGGAGACGGTAACTTAGATGCCGGCAATATTTTAAAACCAGCACTCGCACGAGGAGAATTGCAACTGGTTGGAGCAACTACTTTGACTGAATATCGTATTATCGAAAAAGATGCAGCGCTTGAACGACGCATGCAACCGGTGCGTGTGGACGAACCGACCGTTGAAGAAACGATTGAAATTTTAAAAGGGCTTCAACCACGCTACGAAACTTATCACCATGTTCGTTATACCGATGAAGCGATTAAAGCCGCCGCTATTTTAGCAAACCGTTATATCCAAGATCGCTTCTTACCAGACAAAGCCATTGATTTACTCGATGAATCTGGCTCTAAAAAGAATTTAACGATTCAAACGTTAGATCCTAAAGTAATCGAAGCGCGCTTAGCACAAGCACAAGCACAAAAAGTCCAAGCTTCCCAAGAAGAAGATTTTGAAAAAGCGGCCTATTATCGAGATCAAATCACAAAATTTGAAGAGATGAAGCAAACGCAATTAAGTAACGATGAAATGCCGGTGATTACGGAACAAACAATGGAAGAAATTGTGGAAGAACAAACGGGGATTCCAGTTGGTGAATTAAAAGAAAAAGAGCAAGTTCAATTAAAAAACTTAGCAGCGGATCTAAACCAGCACGTTATCGGCCAATCAGAAGCCATTGAAAAAGTTGCCAAAGCCATTCGTCGCAATCGCGTTGGTTTTGGTAAAAAAAACCGACCAATTGGCTCCTTCTTATTTGTTGGCCCAACAGGTGTTGGTAAAACTGAACTTGCAAAACAGCTCGCTTATGAAATGTTTGGTTCAAAAGATACAATGATTCGCTTTGATTTATCGGAATACATGGAAAAACATAGTGTTTCTAAATTAATCGGATCCCCACCAGGTTACGTTGGCTATGAGGAGGCCGGTCAATTAACTGAAAAAGTGCGTCGGAATCCTTACAGTCTTATTTTACTCGATGAAATTGAAAAAGCGCATCCCGATGTACTCCACTTGTTCCTACAAATTTTAGAAGATGGTCGCTTAACGGATGCTCAAGGTCGCACGGTTAGCTTTAAAGACACGTTAATTATTATGACCAGTAATGCTGGTACGCGAAATGTCGAAGCAAATGTCGGGTTTGCAGCAACAAGAGATGGGGTCAGTCGTTCCATTTTAAATCAATTACACCATTATTTTGCCCCTGAATTCTTAAACCGTTTTGATGGAATCGTTGAATTTAAAGAACTTTCAAAAGAAAACTTACTTGCAATCGTTTCATTGATGATTGATGAAGTAAATGAGCAATTAAGTGAACAAGGCTTGTCGATTACGATTTCTGAGGCGGTTCGCGAAAAACTCGTCGACTTAGGTTACAACCCGGCGATGGGTGCCCGCCCACTAAGAAGAGTCATTCAAGAACAAATTGAAGACGGTATCGCTGAATTTTACCTTGATCAGCCAAAAGAAAATCAATTAATGGCGGTCTTGAATGAAGAAAATAAAATTGAAATTCTAGCAGCCATTGAAGAACCAACGATACTTGAAACCAAAACAAATTAAAACCAATAAAACAGTAGAGATTAACCTTCTCTACTGTTTTTTATGAGAAATCAACTAATTAAAAATAACAACAATTTTCTTATTGTCATTTTTTTGACAATCCTGATTAAAAAAAGAAAAATCTGCCCTTTTAAATCAGACAAAAATAAGAAGATTTTAAGATTTTTATTTAAATTTAGTGGATTTTACTTTCATTCTGCTTAAATTATAATTATAATTATATTAACAAAAAAAGGCGAGGTGATTTTGATGCGACTGATTAACGTGACCAATAGCTATTCCCGACTTGTATTACAACAATTAGAAAATACGGATGCGGAATTAGTTAAAGTTTATACATCAGGTAGTTTAACAATTATTTACACAGGTGCTCCTTTACATAATGAAATCGTGATTGTTAACAAAAAAAGACCAATTCGACCAGAAGAGGTGGAAGAGATTTTAGAAATATTCTTAAATAAAGCCTCTTGTGAAAACGCAATTAGAGAAGAAATTTCCATTGTGACTGCTGCGCCAGGTTTAGTTGAAATTTCTATCCCAAAAAAACTAAATACTAGTCAGCATCGGGTGTATGGCTAATTTTGATTACTCATCCACAAAAAGAAACTAGCAATCAGCTGTGGGTAAGATAGACTGATTGCTAGTTTTTTTACATTAGACTCTTCAACTCAACGTTCGGGTATTTATCGGCAAACCAACGTTCTGCAAATTGATTTTCAAATAAGAACAAGGGTTGATCGAAGCGATCGCGGGCTAAAATATTCCGACTTGAGCTCATGCGCTCATCTAAATCTTTTGGATCAATCCAACGCGCCGTTTTTGTTCCCATTGGGGTCATAACCACTTCAGAATTATATTCATTCAGCATCCGATGTTGAAACACTTC
>CAYNOA010000015.1:15535-16797 GCA_964398695.1 uncultured Enterococcus sp.
TTAAATACGTTTTATATAACTGAATAGCCCCTTCTTGAACTAGCTGATAAATTCCTTTGTGGAATGATTTTTGCTTCATCACGTTTTTGGCTGAAACTTTCATAAATAGTTCTGGCGTAAACGATGGCAATTCTTCATAAGCTACGTTTAACTTTCCTTCATAAATTGTATCCCCGATTTGATAATTTCCGGTATCATAAACCCCTATAATGTCACCAGCTACTGCCTCTTGTACGTTTTCTCTGGAATCCGCCATAAATTGGGTGACATTACTTAGTTTCATTTTCTTTTTCGTGCGCTCTAGAGTCACATCCATTCCGCGCTCAAAAGTCCCTGAGCAAACGCGGACAAAAGCGATTCGATCACGGTGTGCCGGGTTCATATTGGCTTGGATTTTAAAGACAAAACCTGAAAATTCTTCTTCATAAGGACTAATTGAACGATTGTCCCTCGTCTCATGTGCATAAGGAGCATGAGCGAATTGCAAAAAGGTTTCTAAAAAGGTTTTAACTCCAAAATTCGTTAAAGCTGAGCCAAAAAAGACAGGTGTTTGTTGCCCACAGGCCACTTTCTCCGAATCAAACTCGTCGCCTGCTTCTGTTAACAATTCAACTTCTTCAAGTACTTGTTGATAAATACTATTTTTTGTTAGCGGATGCTCTGCCGAAATCTCACCATTTTCATCTAGCGGTAAAAAACGTTCGCCCGCATATTTCTCTGGACGATAAAATTCAACACGACGATTATAAATATCATACAGGCCTTCCAATCCTTTGCCCATACCAAGTGGCCAATTCATTGGATAAGATTCAATCTCCAATAATTCTTCTAATTCTTCTAACAAATCAAGTGGATCACGACCATCTCGGTCTAGTTTATTAATAAAAGTAAAAATTGGAATCCCACGACGTTTGACTACTTGGAATAATTTCTTCGTTTGTGCCTCAATCCCTTTAGCACTATCGATAACCATGACGGCACTGTCAACGGCCATTAACGTACGATAAGTATCTTCTGAGAAGTCTTCGTGTCCAGGTGTATCTAAAATATTCACTCGTTTGCCTTGATAGTCAAATTGCATCACTGAACTTGTGACAGAAATTCCTCTTTGTTTTTCAATTTCCATCCAGTCTGAAGTGGCAAAGTTCCCAGTTTTCTTGCCTTTAACCGTTCCTGCTTGGCGAATGGCGCCACCAAAAAGTAAAAGTTGTTCTGTAATAGTTGTTTTCCCAGCGTCTGGGTGAGAGATAATCGCAAAAGTT
>CAYNOA010000016.1:0-6800 GCA_964398695.1 uncultured Enterococcus sp.
CCTAAACAAGGAATCACCGAGTATAAGTGGTCGTCGTCGTTTTCATAATTTTTAAGCATTTTTTTCACCGCTAAAATCGTTTCTCTTTTGGTCCAACGTCTTGGCAAGCGATCATAATCAAGTAACATGGCCTGCGCGTAATTTTTAACAACAATCAGCGCAAAGTTTTTTTCAAACGGATCCAATTCTTTATAATAAGAACTTTTCTTAAAAGAATGGAGCCAAGGATTCAACATTTGGTTTAATTTTTTAGTCTTTTCGCTCATTTTTCTAATGCACCTCCTTTAATTTCAACATTTTCTTTATTGTATCATGTTTTTGTAAAATCCTTGTGACTTTGTTTTAAAAGTCGCTGAATTTAATGATATTTTTGACGAAATTGGTGCGGGGTGATTTGTTCGAATTTACGAAAGGTCGTAATAAAATAATTAGCATTATGGAAACCAACTTTTTGAGCGACTTCGGCAATGGCTAAGTGTCGTTCTTGTAGCAATAAGACTTTTGCTTGACGAATTCGATAAGTGGTTAAGTATTGACTAGGCGTCATTTGTAGCACTTGTTTAAAAACACGCGTGATATATTGAGTTGAAAAGCCAAGTTGAAGAGCAAAATCACTATCGCCTAGAGCTTGGGTGAAATTGGCTTCAATATAACGCTGTAAAGGAGCCACAATACTTTGATAGACGTAGTCGTTGTTGGTTTGGCTAAGTGAATTTTTCTTTAAGAGCATTAAAAATTGATAAATGGTCCCCGAGATATCATATTGATAACCCGGAGCAGCCTGAGTGATTTGTTCAGCTAAAGCAAGAATAAATTGATCAATTTCGGCAACATTTTCTGTGACATAAAGCAAGGCATCGAGTTGTAAAAGGGCCAGAATTTCTTGGGCAAGGGCGCCACCAAAGGTAAAGTACGTGGTTTTCCATTCCTTGGTGGTGCGCTCGTATTGATGGGACAGTTGTTGGTTCATAAAAAGGCCAGTATTTTCGGGCAAATCAAAGCTTTGCTCGGCGACTTGGATTTTTCCTTGCCCAGATTTTGTGTGAATCCAGTGGATATAAGGATAACCTTGGGGGCGAGTCACGGCTTCTTGCTCGCAATCATAGCCAATACTATCGACAAATAAAGGCAACCGTTTATCCGGTTGATCAAACAAATAACGCATGGTTCTCCTCGTTTCAAATTGTATAATTTTTTGCTCAAATAATGAGATTGTTCTTTTAGTATAGGGCGTCTTATAATAAGTGTAAAGTAAAAATAACAAAGAAAAGGATGGGAAAAATGGAATTCAAACAAAGAATCAATGATCAATGGTTTTTTAGCGCAACTTATGAAGCAAACCTCGAACAAGAAACAGCGCTTGCTCAATTTGAAGCCGTCCAGTTGCCTCATAATACTGTGGAACTCACGTATAACTATTTTGATGAGAAAAGTTACCAAAAGAAAACTTGTTATTTCCGCAAATTAAATTTAGAAGCAGATGTTCGTCACTTTGTTCGTTTTGAAGGAGTGATGGCGGTCGCAGAGGTCTATTTGAATGGGGAATATTTAACGACGCATAAAGGGGGCTATACGCCTTTTGAAGTTGAATTAATCACGGAACAAGCAGAAAATATTTTAGCAGTCGTGGTTGATAGTCGTGAACGTGAAGACGTTCCTCCTTTTGGTGGCGCGATTGACTATTTAACTTATGGTGGAATTTACCGCGACGTCTTTTTAATCAAACGACAAGGGGCCTATATCACTGAACCTTTTTTCAAAATTGAAAACCTCAAAGATCAAACTTATCGGGCGGATTTAAGCTTTGACTTATCTGAAAAAAGCCAACTACAAGTTCATTTAAAAGGGACAGGACTAGATATTGCTTTGGCACACCAAGGTCAAGTTGGTATGAATCAACTAGCTTTTCCAACAATGACTGTCCAAGAATGGTCACCTGAAACGCCAAATCTTTATGAATTAACGGTACTGGAAGGCAACGATTGCTTGTACCAAACAAAAGTTGGTTTTCGTCGGGCAGCCTTCACCAAAGAAGGTTTTTACTTAAATGGTGAAAACTATCCAATTATTGGCTTGAACCGTCACCAAGATTATCCTTATGTTGGTTATGCGATGCCCGAAGAGTGGCAAGTCGAAGACGTTCGTGTTTTAAAAGAAGAACTAGGTTTAAACATGGTGCGTACGTCACACTACCCACAAAGTCCGGCTTTCATTGCGGCGTGTGATGAGCTTGGCTTATTAGTTTTTGAAGAAATCCCTGGTTGGCAACATATTGGTACCGGTGAATGGCAAGACGTTTTATTACAAAATGTGGCAGAAATGGTGGTACGAGACCGCAATCACCCAAGCGTGGTTTTATGGGGCGTACGCGTCAATGAATCGAGTGATGACCATGAACTCTATACGAAAACCAATGCTTTGTGCCGCCAACTAGACCCGACGCGTCAAACGGGTGGTGTCCGCTATTTAGAAAAAAGCGAATTTTTAGAAGACGTTTATACGATGAACGATTTTTCATATGATGGCGGCGATATTAAACGCTTAAAACAAGAATTAGGCGAAATTGCGACTTATGATAACGTGCAAACAAAACGAATTGGCTTACGGACCGTTGAGCAAGTAGTCGGTGAAAAAGTGCCTTATTTAGTCACCGAATATGCCGGTCATATGTATCCAACCAAACGATTTGATCAAGAAGAACGCTTGATTGAACATGCGATGCGCCATGCAGTAGTTTTAAATGCAGCTTATGCCAATCCCAATATTAGTGGGGCAGTAGGTTGGTGTGCCTTCGATTATCATACGCACGAAAACTTTGGGAGTGGCGACCGAATTTGTTACCACGGCGTCATGGATAATTTCCGCGTCAGCAAATTTGCGGCCGGCGTCTATGCCAGTCAACAAGACCCAAGGATTCGTCCAGTACTAGTCCCCTTAACGAATTGGACACGTGGCGATCGGAATATGGCGCAGAGTGTTCCAATCTATGTTTTTACCAACTGTGATCAAATTGAAGTTCGTTATAACGGGAAATCACGGGGCTTTTATGAGCGCGAAGAAAACGGGGCTTTTAGTCATCTACCGTATTCACCAATTGTTTTAAAAGAGTTCAATTTCTTATGGGGTGAACCATTTGGGCCGCTTGATATTATTGGTTATTTAAATGGCCAAGTCGTGGCAGTGAAAAAATATGCCAATGATCCCGTGTTAACGGCTCTCGTTTTAACTAGCAGCCATGACACACTCGTCCAATCAGATTGTTGGGCAGCGACAAAACTAACGATGACACTCGTCGATCAAAAAGGTAATTTACTCCCATTTTTAATGGGGAGTGTTCGCCTAGAAACAACCGGTGGCGAAATTTTAGGCGGCAATGAAGTCCCAATCATTGGTGGCTCGGCGGTTTGTTGGTTAAGAACCTTACCAAAAACGCAAGGAGAGATTCAGGTGACGGCGCGTTATGGGAAGTTTAGTCAGAAAGTTAGGATTCAAGTAGAAGGATAACAAAATGAAGAAAGAATGGTGTTTTACAAACGCCATTCTTTTATTGTTTGTAAAACAGCAAAATTTCAAGTAAACTAGTCAAAATTACTCGAAAGAAAGTAGGCGAATCGGCATGACTGTCCGTTTAGTACAACCCACCTTTGAATGGCAAATAGAAATCCAAGCTTTTTTAAGGGAAATGCAAGAAAACAAGAGTACCATGGCTGGCATGGGTTCTTTAGAACAAATGCCCAGTGTCGCCCATTGGTTAGCACGAAATGAACAAAATCAAAATCCAGCGACGGTTCCAAGCCATTTGGTTCGGGCCATTCAATATCTCTATGTTAATCTTGAAACGCGTGAAATTATCGGAATGATTCAATTACGCTGTGCACTCAATGAATATTTAAAAGATTTTGGTGGGCATATCGGGTATTCAATTGCGCCGAGTAAACGCCGTCAAGGTTACGGGGTGAAGATGTTACAGGCTTGTTTAGTTGAAGCAAAAAAACAAGGCTTAACGAAAGTCTTATTAACGTGTGATCCAGATAATACCGCTAGTCGAAAAATCATTCAGGCCAATGGAGGAATTTATGTCGAGAAGGTTTTTGAGCCAGAGGAAGCGCGTTGGTACGAAAAATATTGGATTATAATAGAAGGATAAAAAATGCTAAAAGAAAAACAGTTTTTTGTTTTTCTTTTAGCGTTTTTTTTATTTGTCTCCTTCCCTTAAGCTAACTTTAAGTTTCACTTTTTATACTGGGTTTCAAGAAAGGGTGAGCGCTATGAAAAAATATGCTTTTGAGCGAAGAGAAACAAAATATATGATTGCCAATGAGCAGTTGACCGACTTTTTAACGGATTTAGCGAAACATATGGAGCGAGATGAATACGGGCGTCATTTGATTCAGTCCTTGTATTATGATACGGATAATTATCAAATGATTCGCCATTCAATGGAAAAGCCTATTTATAAAGAAAAATTTCGGGTGCGGTGTTATGGACTGCCAAGCGAAGATTCCGTGGTTTTTTTAGAACTAAAAAAGAAAATTGCTCGAGTGGTTTATAAACGTCGGATGGCAATTTCTTATGAAGCTTATCAAGCTTGGCTTTCAGGCGGTATTTTTCCAATGGATGAAAAACAGCCACAAATTAGTCGGGAGTTGGCTTGGATTTTTTGCCAATATCCAGATTTAAAGCCGAAAGTTTTAATTAGTTATGAACGGCTTTCTTATTTTGGCAAAACAGATGCGCAATTTCGCGTGACATTTGATCAACACATTTCTTATCAAAGTGAACACTTAGACTTAAGTGTGACAAACAATCGTGCATTAGTGGCTCCAGAGTTAGGGGTATTAATGGAAGTCAAAGCCCTCGGTGCGTATCCGTTATGGTTTGTGGCGCTATTAAACCAATACCAATTACAAAAATCAAGCTTTTCAAAATACGCGCAAACCTATCAAAGACATTTAAGAAGAAGGAGAGTTTCATGATGTTTCAAAGTGTGTATCCTAGTGATTTAACGGCATTTACGATGATGCAATTATTTATTTGTGTAGGGACGTCAATTTTATTAGGCCTAGTCGTGGCTTATGTTCATACTGTTCGCAATACGTATACGAAAAGTTTTATCGTAACGGTCGCAGTACTACCGTTAATTGTTCAGGCAGTTATTATGTTAGTCAATGGTAATTTAGGAACCGGGATGGCCGTTTTAGGGGCTTTTAGTTTAGTGCGTTTTCGTTCGGTGGCCGGTGGTTCACGTGAAATTACGAGTATTTTCTGGGCGATGGCCATTGGTCTTGCTACCGGGATGGGCTACGTGACTTATATCGTCTTTATCTCAATGGTTGTTTCTCTTTTTTTACTAGTTTTATATCGGTTTAATATTAAATTTGCGCCACCGATGGAAGAGCGGCTTTTAAAAATAACGATTCCTGAAGATTTAGATTATCCCGGCTTGTTTGACGATTTATTTAATCTTTATACAAAAGAAGCCGAATTAATTTCAGTGAAAACAACGACGATGGGGAGCTTATATGAGTTACGTTACCAATTAATTTTAAAAGAAAATCAAAATGAAAAACAATTGATTGATGAGGTTCGGGTTCGTAATGGCAATTTACCTGTAATGCTAGGTAAAGTCGCAACGAACAAAGAATCATTATAGTGAGGAGGGAAAACAGATGAAAAAAGCACGGCTCGGTTTATTTGTATGTGCGTTATTACTAGGAGCTTGCCAAAAGAGTGCAACGTCTTCATCGAGTAATCAAATCATACAATCAGAAAATATTACACAAGTTAGCACGGATTTAAGTGAAGTATTTGGTGATTATCAAGAAGCCGATTTTCAAACCGATTACGACGAAGAAACCGCGACTAAAATCACTTTTGCTGACACGGCAAAAATTGAAGGAGAAGGCGCCGAAAGTGTGGACAACATCGTTTCAATTACCCAAGGTGGGACCTATATTCTTTCAGGAAATACGACCAAGGGGCAATTAAAAGTTCGTGTCAGTAAAGAAGAAACCGTCCACTTAATCTTTGCCGGTGTCACGTTAAGCAATGATTTTGGTCCAGCTGTTTGGATTGAAGAAGCCGATCAAGTCACTGCAACGCTCGCTACCGATACGGTCAACACCTTCACAGATGCCAGTGCATACCAAAATCAAACACCAGAGTCCACAGAAGACGCCGCTTTTTATAGTCAAGCCGATTTGACGATAAACGGCAACGGCACGCTAGCCATTACGGGAAATTATCAAAATGGATTAGTTAGTAAAGATGACTTGGTTTTAATTTCAGGGACTTATCAAATTGAGGCGGTAAATGACGCAATCAAGGGTAAAGATATGGTGTCCATTTATGCCGGTGATTATACTTTAACGACGCAAGCAGGCGATGGAATTAAAGCTAATAATGCGAGTGATGCCGACAAAGGGTATGTCGCTATTGATGGTGGCCGTTTTACGATTCAAGCTGGTCGCGACGGGATTCAAGCGGAAACATCTTTGAAAATCCAAGAAGCCACGCTAGCAGTCACGACTGCTAGTGGAGCCGATAGCACAGATTTAATTGCTGATGAAAGTTATAAAGGTTTAAAAGCTAGTACACAAATCTTGATTACAAGTGGTGATTTTACTGTTAATAGTGCGGATGATAGTTTGCATACAAATGGGGACATTGAAATTACAAATGGTACTTTTTCACTGGCAAGCGGCGATGATGGGATTCATGCCGATCAAACGTTAACGTTAGCTGGTGGAACCATTGCGATTACCCAATCATATGAAGGTTTGGAAGGCACAAGTATTCAA
>CAYNOA010000016.1:6810-16607 GCA_964398695.1 uncultured Enterococcus sp.
GTTTGGGGAAATCAATGAGAATTTAGTTATTAACATCACGGCTGGTCGAGTGGTAGTGGATGCTCAAGGGGATGGCATTGATAGTAATGGCAATATCACCATGAGCGGTGGCACCTTAATTGTAAATGGTACAACAGCTAGTGGGAATGGGACCCTTGATTATGATGGTACTTTTGATTTAACCGGAGGTATGCTAGTTGCAGTGGGGAGTTCTGAAATGGCCCAAACAGTAAGTGAAAGTTCAAGTCAAGGGACTGTAAGTTTTTATCTAGATCAAAAACAAAGCGCCAACCAAACCCTTAGTTTGTTTGATGCGTCAAATGAGTTACTCCTTGCTTTTACCCCGATTCGTGAATATCAATTTGTGGTCATCAGTACGCCTGATTTAGTTGTTGGCCAAAGTTATGCGCTCCATTTAGGTGGCACCGTTACTGGAAAAGCTCAAAATGGTTTAGTCACTGATGGCAGTGTGACCGACAGTCAGTTGACGACAACATTTACGTTAGATACAACTGTTAGTGCCTTTAATCAGTCTGGTGAAGCAACGTCAATCCAAGGCATGCGAGGTGGCGGTGGCCCAGGTCAAATGCCAAGTGGTGCGGGTAATTTTGAACCAGGCACACCGCCAGATGGCCCAATGCCACAAAATATGAACCAATAAAGACAGTTCGTTAAGAAAATTGTTCAAAGGCCCTCCCCCCGTGTTAAACTAAAAAAGAGGTGAAACGATGATTAAAATTTTAATTGTTGAAGATGAAGCAGTTTTATCAGATAATATTAGAGAAATTTTAGAGGAATTAGGCGAAATCACCCAAGTTTATGACGGGGGAAGTGGCTTGTATGAAGCCAGTTTAGGTGTGTACGATTTAATTTTACTGGATTTGATGCTGCCTGAAAAACACGGTTATCAAGTTTTAGCCGAATTACGTCAAAAAAATATCCAAACCCCCGTCTTGATTTTAACGGCGAAAGATGGCTTGGAAGATAAAGTCGTAGGTTTTCAAAAAGGCGCCGATGATTATTTAACCAAACCTTTTTACCGAGAAGAGCTATTGCTACGTGTCAAAGCGTTATTGCGCCGTTCTCTAGGACTTTTTTCAGAACAACAAGTGGTTTCTAGCGGCTTGGTTTGCCACTTGACGACGCGTCAAGTACAGTGTGAAGGACAAGCCTTGCCGGTTCAAGGGAAAGAATTTGAACTGCTTGTTTATTTTATCCAAAATAAAGGGATTATTTTAACCAAAGAACAGATTTTTGACCGAATTTGGGGGTTTGATTCGGATACGACCCTCCAAGTAGTTGAAGTCTATATGAGTCATTTACGAAAACATTTGAAAGAAGTGAAAAAAGAACATTTAATTCAAACGTTACGCAATGTCGGCTATCTCTTTCAAGAGGAGGGGTGAGGTGAGTTTGGAAATTTCAAAAAAACAAAGGTGGCGTTTTTTCCTGATTAGCGCGAGTTCTTTTGCCCTCTTATTTGTCTTGCTGGGTGCAATTGTTTTTCAGTTATTACAAATGTCGGCTTATCGACAAACCGATATGGCCTTAGCGGAAATGGTGGGTCATCGTCCGACGATTGAACATGAAATTAGCCGACTCACACAAGCCAATCCACTGATTGAAGCCCCACTAGACAAACCGGGATCGACTGAACCAGAACCAATGAATCAAATGTTTAATACGCCGATTATCTTATGGACGAAAGACGGCGAAATTTTGAACAAAGCGGTTTTGGGTGGGCGCTATGCCCAACTACAAGGACTCACTTTAAATAAAAAGAAATTAGCCGAAGTTGTCCCATTAACGCTTGCTTCAAATGGCTTGTCCTTTCGTTCGGTAACGATTGAAAACACGGTATTTGATGCAAATGAAGTCGCCTATATTCAGTTTTTGACCAATACCAATCAAATTGATGATTCGCTACAGACCTTTCAGTGGATTTTGTTTGTTTGCATGCTGATTTTTTGGGTTATATCATTAGGGGTGAGTGTCTTTATTTCTAAAATGAATATGAAGCCGCTAGTGCTTGCTTGGAATAAGCAACAAGAATTTGTTGAAAATGCTTCACATGAGTTACGCACCCCACTCACGATTATTCAAAATAACTTGCAACATTTGTTTACAAAGCCCAATCAAACCATCATTGAACAATCACCGCGCATCGCACAAGCTTTAAGTGAGACGAGACGCTTAACCAATTTAACCAACGATTTACTTTTAATTGCGCGAAGTGATGGAGATCAAGCAACGATTCAACCAAGATTTACGGATGTGGGCGCTTTTTTAAGCTCGCTCATTCAACCGTTTGCTGAGATTGCCGAAATGGAAGGAAAGCATTTTGAATGCAGCAATGAAATGAGTGAGCCAATGCTTTTTGATGAAAATAAAATGCATCAAGTGCTAGTGATTTTACTCGATAATGCTTTGAAATACACGAAAGCGCACGATGAAATTCAAGTCGTTGCCCGCCAAATGAGTCATAGATGGTGGAAAATAGAAGTGAAGAACAGTGGTGGGAGAATCCCTGATGAAGAAAAGACCTTAATTTTCGAACGTTTTTATCGTCAAGAACAATCGCGCAATCAAGCAACTGGAGGCTATGGCCTAGGTCTAGCCATTGCGCAACAAATTGTGAAAAACCATCAAGGAAAACTAAACGTGACAGACTGGAAAGCAAATGGCGTTCAGTTCACCATCCAATTACCGCTTACCACTAAAAAACCAAACGAAGTGCTAAAATAAGGCACTTCGTTTGGTTTTTTATTTTTATTCTACGGTCACCGATTTGGCTAAGTTTCTTGGTTTGTCCACATCATAGCCACGCTCAAGGGTGGCATAATAAGCCAGGAGTTGTGTGGGTACAACTGAAGTTAGCGTTGTTAAATAAGGATGCACGACGGGTAAGCGAACTTGGTCGCCGTCTTGGGCGAAGTTTGCTTGTGCGATAACGAAGACGTGGGCACCACGACTTTTTACTTCTTGCAAGTTGCCGCGAGTATGCGCTTTGGTTTTTTCATCGGTAATTAAACCAATGACGGGTGTGTTTTCTTCAATTAAAGCAATCGTACCGTGTTTTAATTCACCTGCGGCAAACCCTTCTGCTTGGACGTAAGAAATTTCTTTTAATTTTAAAGCAGCTTCCAGTGCGACATAGTAATCATTGCCACGACCAATATAAAAAGCATTGCGTTGGTTGGCTAAGAAGTCATGAGCCGCGATTTGAAAGGTTTCTTTTTCATAAAGAATTTCTTCCATACTGGTGGCCGCCAATTCTAATTCATGGAAAAGATCAAAGTCAGCTATCCGTGACTGATTTTTTGCTTGGCCAATCGCGTAAGCTAAAATAGTCATTAAAGCCACTTGAGCGGTATAAGCTTTGGTGGAGGCAACCGCAATTTCGGGTCCAGCAGCTAAAGTTAAAGCGTAAGTCGCTTCTCTGGCTAAAGTGGAGCCAGGCACGTTTGTAATCGTGAGGGAAGGTGCCTTTAACTGGTTCGTTTGAACAAGGACTTGACGACTATCCGCGGTTTCCCCACTTTGACTTAAATAAATGAAAAAGGGTTGTTTAGCCAATAATGGTTGGTGATAGGCAAACTCACTGGCCACATGCACTTCGACTGGAATTTGCGTCAATTGTTCAAAAGTCGCTTTGGTTGCTAAACCAGCATGGTAACTGGTCCCACAAGCGACAATGTAAATCCGTTCGCTAGTTAATAATTGGTTAATCAGAGTCTCGTCAATGAGGGGTTGGTGTTTTTCATCAAAATAAGTTTGTAATAAACGCCGGATAACAAAAGGTTGTTCTTCAATTTCTTTTAGCATGTAGTAAGGGTAGAGCCCTTTTTCAATGTCCGCTGCTTCCACTTCGGCTGTATAGGCAGCGCGATCAATCGCTTGACCATGCGCATCTTCTAACCAAAGTTGTTGTGGCGTTAAAATCCCAATTTCTCCATCTTTTAATTCGATCAATTGGTTTGTTTCATGAATCATCGCAAAGGCATCGCTTCCGACTAAATAGCAGTCTTCCCCACAACCAATTAATAAGGGACTCTTATTTTTGGCAATGTAAAGCTTGGTTGGGTCTTGTGTATCAATCAAAGCAAATGCATAAGAACCTTGTACTTGTGCTAGCGTTTTTTTGAAGGCTTCAAACGCCGACAAGTGCTCTGTTTCACGAATCGTTTCAATGACATTGACGACAATTTCTGTATCGGTTTGACCCTTTAAGGCCCGTCCTTTTAAGTAAGTTTCTTGTAAATCCAAATGGTTCTCAATGACCCCGTTATGCACTAAAACAAAGCGTCCTCCGCAAGAAAGGTGGGGATGCGCATTTTCTTCGCTTGGGACACCATGAGTTGCCCAACGCGTATGTCCAATCCCAATCGTTCCAGTGATTTCAGGGGTTAATTTTCGAGCCAAATTGGTTAATTGTCCTGGTGCTTTGACTAAATGGTCCCTTTCTTGATTGGCCACGTAGATACCAGCAGAATCGTAACCACGGTACTCAAGACGCTCCAATCCTTTCAAAATGATTTCGCAAGCATTTTCTTTCCCAATAATTCCGACAATTCCACACATAATTTGCCTTCCTACTTTCTATTCAGTTTTTTAGTTGGAAGGTTTCTATCTGCGTGATGAAAATTTTGTGCCCACTTTTGCAAGGGGCTTTGTATTTCATCTGTAGAGTGCAGTCCCTGAAGCTACCCGCCGAATATTTCGATAAGCTTCGTCCTCGTCGTCTGTTAAAAACAGACCTGGCGCTATTCCTTTATAATTCGTGTCGATCCTCCTTAAGTTTTTTCGTAGAAACCTGAGAGTAGCATAACGTTTTGTTTTTTTGCTGTCAATAAAAAAATTTTCTGAAAAATTTAAAATAATGAGTTATATTTTATAAAATGAAAGTTTATTTATTAATAAATTCATGGATCATTTTTTTGAAAAACACTATTAAAAAACTAATTTTATTTAAAAGACGAAGCAAACCGAGCCTTTCTTGCGACAATCCGCAAAAAAGGCCCGGTTTCGATTTGGTTCATTTCAAAAAATGAGTGGTCCGTCTTACCAACCCATCATCCGCTTGTGATGTTGCCCCATGTTCCCTGAGTTCATCCGACGATTCATCATTCCCCCACTTGTGGTGCCGTCATGACAAGTTCCGCGATTGTTCTCCATCCAGTCCAATCTTTCGTCGGCTTCTTCTTGGGTTAAATCGCCTTGATTGACTCTTTCTTGCAGATAAGCGCGGCGTTCTTCGTTAGTCATCATTTGTTGTGATTGACGCGGGGTATTTTGGTTGTATTGACCATTATCAGATGCAGCAAAAGCGGAAACAGACGTGACCCCAGCTCCTAATAAGAGCCCTGCAGCAATCATCCATTTTGTTATTTTTTTCATAGCAAATTCCTCCTTGTATCGTTTCGTGTGTGTGTATGGTGTCCCTTATTCCCTTGTGAGTAAGTGGTTGTTATGGCGTTGGCGCATGTTGCTATAACCAAGGCGCCAGTTTTGATTCGGTGTTATCTCATGACAAAATTCTTCAAATTGGTCCATCCAAGCATTCATCGCATCGGCTTGTGTTTGGGTTAAATGGCCGCGTTCGACTTGATCTTGTAGTTGGCTTTTACGAATAAATTCGCTAGAACGAGTAGTTGACCCGGTCGTTTGTTTATCTGGCATTTGGCGAATAATTTGTTCGGAAGCTTGCACAGTAATGGTCAAAAAGAAACCACTGATTCCGATTAGACTAGTCAGGATTCCCCACCTCATTCGTTTCTTCAATCAAAAATCCTCCTCATGTATTTGAGAAATGCATGTTTCTCTCTTTTCTATATTTGTATCATAGCAAAAAGAGATGGCAAAAGTATGTCAAAGTTCGCCCAATTTGGTGGCATCAAGTTTCTCACGCTGACGCAAGTCAAAAATAAAACAAGCCCCGTGTGGTTGGTTATTTTTAGCACTTAAAGGAATTTGATGGCGTTCGGCAATTTCTTTGGCAATGGCTAAGCCTAGTCCAGTGCCGACTTTGTTGTGTTCACCATATGTTTTATGGAAACGGTCAAAAATTGTCGGCAAGGCACTTTCAGGAATGCCTGGACCTTGATCGCAGATGGCTAGTTGGTCGTCAAA
Organism: uncultured Enterococcus sp.; assembly: GCA_964398695.1. Classification (GTDB taxonomy): domain Bacteria; phylum Bacillota; class Bacilli; order Lactobacillales; family Enterococcaceae; genus Enterococcus_I. The sequence continues at coordinate 12,940 of CAYNOA010000016.1, forward strand.
TAGGGTCACTTGTATTTGGCTTTTTGGCGGTGAAAATTTAATGGCATTGTCAAGGACAATTAAAAACATTTGCCGCAAGCGTCCATAATCGCCTGACAAAAAAAGAGGCGCAGGTGAACTTGGCAATAAAAGTTCGATTTCTTTTTTGCGGGCCAATTGACGCGCACTACGTAAAGCATCGCTTAAGACGTCGTTTAAGTGAACCGGCGCTTTTTCAATTTGAAAATCGAGGTTTTGTAAGCGAGCAAGCTCAAGTAAGTCGTCCACTAGACGTTCTAAAAATTGCGCTTCACTTAACATTTGTTGGTGGTATTCAGCCACTTTTTGTGGGTCGGTGACAATGGCATCATTTAGAGCTTCAAGGGAACCACGAATTACGGTGACTGGTGTGCGTAATTCATGCGAGATATTGGCGACAAAATCTCGCCGCATTTGTTCCGTTTTTGCGTTTGCTTGACTGGCTTCATCTAAGCGTAAAGCAAGTGTATCAATGGCTTGTGAGAGTTCGCCAATTTCGTCTTTTTGCTTTAAGTTGGTTTGGGCTTGGTAATCGCCATTGGTTAAACGGATGGCCGTTGTTTTCATTTTTCCTAAAGGTTTGGTAAAGCTATAGGCTAGAAAAATGGCGAATAATAAAGCGAGTATAAGGGCGATGACTAAACTTAAAGTTAATAAATTCAAGCCTTGCTCGACGGCTTTTTTTGTCCCACTAATCTCGGAGTGAATTAAAATAGCACCCCAAACCTCTCCTTGTGCATTGGTAATCGGGGCTCCAACAGTTAGAGTCGGTTGATTTAAAGCGCCGCTAAAACCTTCGCTAAAAGCCGTGCTGCCTTGGAAAACTTGTGTGATTAATTCTTTGGCATTGTCTGGCAGATCTTTTAAATTTTCTTGTCCCATTAGCGATGAAGAGTTATTTGAGCGGTTCATGTGCCCATTTTGATTCATCGTGCCATGGCTATTACCAGTCGATAAAAGATTCAAGTCTTTATCGACAAGCCAAACCTCATCGCCGGCAATTTCTTCGATAAAACGCAAGTAAGCATTGCTGTTATTCATCATCATTTGATGGCTGCTAGCTTCTTCTTCATTCGCTAAAGTTTGCGCTAGAGATTGGGCATAATGAACGAGTTCACTCCGATGCAGATCAATCGTATAATTTTTAAATAAGAAAAAGAAAATGGAGCCAATCGTGAGGGCAAATAAGAGCAAGGCACTCGTAAAATAAAGAGCGAGTTTAGTGGCGATTTTATTGTTTTTCATGATTTAAAACCTCGAATTTATAACCGACGCCCCAAATAGTTTTGATTTCCCAAGTCGGATGGGGCACGTGACTTAATTTGGCCCGCAAGCGTTTAATGTGGCTATCCACCGTCCGTGTATCACCAAAATAATCAAAGCCCCAGAGTTGGTCGAGTAGTTCATCGCGTGAATAAGCTTTATGCTGATGCGTGGCCAAAGTCCAAAGTAAATCAACTTCTCTTTTAGTTAATAAAATAGTTTCTTGATTAATCGTAACAGTATAATCAGCTAAATTAATTTTTAGATTGTCATGAATAAAAAGCTGTGTTGAAACATCGCTCGGGCGAACGCGACGCATGACGGCTTTGACCCGAGCCATGACTTCACCAGGTGAAAAAGGTTTGACAATATAGTCGTCGGCGCCAATTTCTAGCCCCATGATTCGTTCAAAATCTTCGCCCCGAGCGGTAATCATTAAAATTGGGACATTCGATGTTTCACGAATTTCGCGACAGACTGCAAACCCGTCTTTTTTAGGCATCATGACATCGAGTAAAATCACATCTGGTTGTTGCGCGTAGAAAATTTCTAAAGCAGTCTCGCCATCATGAGCCACGAGAACTTCATATTGCTCTTTTTGGGCATATTGGGTTAAAATTTCAGTAATTTGTTGATTATCATCGACAATTAAGAGTTTCTTCATAAAATCCCTCCTCAAGGCTATTATACAAGAAGATGATGGCAGTTTTGTGTCAGAAAGGCTGAGATTTGTTATAATCAAGGCAAATTTATGAGAAAAAGGAAAGGTAGGGGAGAAAAGATGCATCCACAACCGACATGGTTACAAAAATTGATTCGGCTACCGGATGTTGATGCCAATTTAAAGTCTTTTGGTGGCCACAAACAAGCAGTCGCCTATGGTTGGCAAGTAGAAAAAGAAGCCCATTTTGCTTTTGAGATTATATTGATTTTAAAAGGACAGCAAATGACCAAATTTCATAGTAGTCAGTCTACCTTTAGCGAAGGCGATATTGTTTTAATCCCACCGGGGAAAGAACATGAAAATACTTGTGTTTCAAAAGAAGGCATGGCTTATTTTTGTATTCATTTTGATATTGATGATCCGTTTGTTCAACAAGAATTACTCATGTACTGCCCACTATTACTCGAAAAAGAAGTTCCAGCCTATCAGCAAATTCAAAGTATTCTAATGAGCTATGTCGAGCTATTAGACTCAACGGAAATCACGTTTAAGCAAAAATTATTTGTTGAAAAATTATTAATTGAATTGGTTATTTGCCTACTCGATTACGCCGAAAGCCAAAAAGCTGAATTAGCCTCCTCGGATAATGATACCTTGCTGTTAGCAATCACCATTGCCGATACGATTCAAAATAATTTTCGGCACTTCACCGCTAGTCCGTGCGAAGAAAACTTGTGGCTATTGTCATTAAAAGAAATCGCCAACCAGTTAAATATTAGTGCGAGTACCATGCTAAAAGCCTTTAAAAAAATTTATCACATGAGCCCAAAAGATTATTTGAATCAATTAAAATACAATGAAGCCAAATATTTGCTTCATCAACCAGCCATTACCGTGTCAACAGTTGCCGAAATTATTGGCTACCAAAACGTTTCGCATTTTTCTAGACAGTTTAAAAAATGGAGTGGTCATTCCCCCCATCAGTATCGTCAAATGGACGTCCTTTAAATCAGAGTAAGAACACGAATTCGATCAAAAGCGATCGATTCGTGTTTTTTATTGGTTGGAATACGAAAAATGGTAAAAAACAAGTGGAAATTGAGATGTAAATCGCTATCAAAACTTTGTATGATGGAGTCAATCAAAAGGAGAACGATTACAAAATCCTTTTAAATTATAGACAAGTGAGGAAATTTAAAATGAATCAAATTCAAAATCCAATTATTCCAGGGATGGCACCGGACCCTTCGATGATTCGGGTTGACAAAGATTATTACATTGCTACGTCAACTTTTCATTGGACCCCAGGTATTCAGCTGTTTCATTCACGTGATTTAGTGAATTGGGAGCGCTTAGATAATGTTTTGAAAAATGATGAGGTCGAATTGCGCGGAAGTAATACGCCCGCAGGTGTTTGGGCGCCCCACCTCTCCTATGATCAACAAACAAAAAAATATTGGTTGGCTTATTCGCATATGCAAAATATGGCGGGGCGTGAGTTTAACGCGGACTCTTATGCAATGTGGGCAGATGAAATCACCGGCCCCTGGTCAAAACCAATCTATTTAACTTCGATTGGTTTTGACCCAGCCCTTTATCATGATGAAAACGGGAAAAGTTATTTGGCGATTTTAGAATGGGAAACCCGTCAAGGCTATCAAGCACCCGGTCACTTGGTACTTGCAGAAGTTGATTTAACAAATGGCGGTATTGTTGGGCAGTG
>CAYNOA010000017.1:0-4714 GCA_964398695.1 uncultured Enterococcus sp.
CAGAGCGCGATGAATTATCTCAAGAAATTGATGAATTATTAGTCGTTGAGTACTACAATAAATTAATTTAATGCTTAAGAAAGACTCTAGGAGAAAAAATGCTCCTAGAGTCTTTTTTGTTCTCATTAGTGAACGACACTGATAAAATGGCCCCATCTTGCAGTCGAACCCTTTTAACCAAAGCGAGTTTAATCCTAAAGAAAACTCCCCACGAAAAGCCGACGAATTGCCCCATAAATCAAAGAACAATTCGCCGGCTTGCTAATAAAAGGCGCTATTTGCCCAATGTCTTTACTGACGTTCTTCCATTGGTAAATACGCTCGGTCTTTAGTGACTTCTTGATAAGCCGGGCGAATGATTTTTTGGGCATTGATTAGTTCTTCCATTCGGTGCGCTGACCAACCCACAATCCGTGCCACCGCGAACATTGGCGTGTACAATTCTTCTGGTAAACCGAGCAAGTTATAGACAAACCCACTAAAGAAATCAATATTCGCACTGACTCCTTTAAACATCTTGCGTTTTTGTGCAATAATTTCAGGTGCCAAACGTTCAACTAAGGCGTATAATTGGTACTCTGCCCAAGCTTCTTCCCCTTTTTCGGCTGCTAATTTTGAGACATAGCGTTTAAAAATAGCCGCTCTCGGGTCATTGTCACTATAAATCGCATGCCCCATCCCATAAATCAAACCCTTTTGATCAAAGGCCTTCTTATCAAGTAAATCTTCTAAATACTGCGCCACCGCGGCTTCATCTTGAAAATCGGTTAAATTACTTTTTAAATCTTCCATCATTTGAGTCACTTTAATATTTGCCCCACCGTGCTTGGGGCCTTTTAAAGAACCTAAGGCAGCCGCAATCGTTGAATAGGTGTCCGTGCCACTTGATGTCACCACCCGAGTCGTAAAGGTCGAGTTATTCCCCCCACCATGCTCCATATGCAACACTAACGCCATGTCTAAAGTTTGCGCTTCTTGTCTAGTATAGGCTCGATCTGGGCGCAAAGTTGACAAAACAACTTCAGCGGTACTTAAATGTTCTTCAGGAAAGTGAATGTACATACTCTCTTCTTTATTATAGTGATTATAAGCATGATAGCCGTAAATCGCCAGACGCGGGAAAACACCAATCAACATCAAACTTTGATCTAAAACATTGGCTAAATCTACATTATCGGCCTCTTCATCATAACTTGCCAAAGTTAAGACACTGCGCGCTAAATTGTTCATAATATCGGCGCTAGGTGCTTTCATAATAATATCCCGAGTGAAATTCGTTGGCAAGGTGCGCCGGCTCGCAATCAATTGTTGAAACTCCACTAAGTCTTTTTGATTTGGTAACTCACCAAAAAGGAGTAAATACGCCACTTCTTCAAAACCAAAACGATCCTCAGAAACAAACCCTTCGACTAATTCATTAATATCAATACCCCGATAACGTAATTCGCCACACCCTGGAACCACTTTTCCATCCACGACTTTTTCTGGATAAACCGTCGAAATGGTTGTAAGACCCGCTACGACTCCTTTTCCGTTTTCGTCGCGCAATCCGCGTTTTACCGCATACTTTTGATAAAGCTCGCTCGCAATTTGATCATGCGCTACGCAGGATTTTAATAATTCTTCTCGATTCAAACTTTTCACCTCTTTTATTATAGTTAACAAAGTCATGTTAGATAATCTAATTGTTTATTCATAAATCTTTTGAAACATTATAACACGGTAAAAGTAAAATGAAAGTTTTTTTCATCTTTTATTTGCTTTTTTTCGTTTACCACGTATAATTATTCCATATCACTAGAAATTGAACGGAGGTTTATTCATGACTTGGCAAGATACATTAACCATTAAGCAACGAACTTATCAATACATGAACTTAAATACGATTGCAGCTGATTATCAAGTCGATTTAACCAAACTCCCATATTCTTTAAGAATTTTATTAGAAAGTATCGCACGCAACATGGGAGAAGATATTACAAAAGAAGATGTACACTCTTTAATTCACTGGCAAGCCGACAAACCAACTGGCGTCATTCCTTTTAAAGTCGCCCGCATTATTCTACAAGACTTTACCGGGGTGCCTGCGGTCGTTGATTTAGCGGCGATGCGTGATGCCGTGGTTGCCCTTGGTGGAAACGCGCAAGAAATCAATCCAGAAATCCCCGTAGCTTTAGTCATCGACCACTCGGTCCAAGTTGATCAGTATGCAACGGCGACCGCGATGGCTTTTAATACCGAAAAAGAATTTGAGCGTAACAAAGAACGCTACCAATTCTTAAAATGGGCACAATCTTCCTTTAAGAACTTCCAAGTCGTGCCACCAGAAACGGGCATTATTCATCAAGTAAACTTAGAAGCCTTATCAGAAGTCATTTTAACCGAAGAAAAACACGGTCAAACTTGGCTCCTCCCTGACACCGTACAAGGAACCGACTCACATACGACCATGATTAACGGTCTTGGTGTGTTAGGTTGGGGAGTTGGCGGAATTGAAGCCGAAGCCGCTTTACTCGGAGAAGCTTCTTTCTTCCCAACGCCAGAAGTCATCGGGGTGAAATTTATTGGTGATTTGGCAGCGGGAGCCACGGCCACTGATTTAGTTCTAAAAATCACGGAAACACTGCGCAAAGAAAACGTGGTAAATAAGTTTGTTGAATTTTTCGGACCAAGTTATTCGGCGTTAAATTTAGCGGACCGGGCAACGATTGCCAACATGGCACCGGAATACGGCGCAACGTGTGGCTTCTTCCCAATTGATAACGAAACATTGCGCTACTTAAAAACAACCGGCCGTTCAGATGAAATCATCGAACGGGTTGAAACTTACGCCAAAGCCAACAGTCTCTTTTATGATGAAGAAAATTATCCAACTTATACAAAAGTAATCGAAGTCGATTTAAACACGATTGAACCGGCACTAGCTGGACCAAAAAGACCGCAAGACCGCGTCGTTTTATCCCACGTTGCCCAAGAATTTAAAGAAGGCTTAACGGCACCCGTTGGACCAAAAGGTTTTGGTTTAACGCCAGCTGAAATCGACAAAACGGTATCTATTGACTGGAATCGCCAAGATAAAACCCTTCATACTGGGGATGTCATGATTGCGGCAATTACGAGCTGTACGAATACTAGTAATCCTTACGTCATGCTAGCCGCTGGACTTTTAGCGCGCAAGGCCGTTGAAAAAGGCTTGCGTGTACCCGATTACGTAAAAACTTCTTTAGCACCAGGGTCAAAAATTGTTACCAGCTATTTAGAAAAAAGTGGCTTAATGCCTTACCTCGATCAACTCGGTTTTAATTTAGTAGGTTACGGCTGTACGACTTGTATCGGGAACTCTGGACCTTTAGCACCTGAAATTACCGAAGCCCTTGAAAAAGAAGATTTACTGGTCGCTTCGGTTTTATCCGGAAACCGAAACTTTGAAGGCCGGGTACATCCACTGACGCGTGCAAACTACTTAGCTTCACCACCATTAGTGGTCGCTTACGCTTTAGCTGGGAATGTCGGCAAAGATTTAACGCGCGAACCTTTAGGCTTTGATCAAACAGGGGCAGCGGTTTATTTAGAAGACATCTGGCCAAGTAAAGAAGAAATTGAAAACTACATGGATGCTTATTTATCCCCAGAAGCTTTCCGCTTAGCCTATGCCGATTTATTTACAGCCAATCAACGTTGGAATGAAATCGAAACAACACAAAGTGATTGTTATTCATGGGATGATATCTCGACTTATATCGCTCATCCGCCTTACTTTAATCAATTAACCAAAGAATTAAACGAACCGGAAGATTTAACAAATTTACACGTATTGGCAAAATTAGGCGATTCCGTTACCACTGACCATATTTCGCCAGCTGGAAATATTTCCTTGCACTCACCAGCCGGAAAATATTTAAAAGAAAAAGGGTTTAACTATAGTGATTTTAACTCCTATGGCTCACGCCGTGGAAACCACGAAATTATGATGCGTGGTACCTTTGGAAACATTCGTCTGCAAAACCAATTGACACCAGCAACGAGCGGCGGGGTCACTCGCTATATCCCAACGGGTGAAGAAATGTCTATTTATGATGCTGCCATGAAGTATCAAGAAGAAGAAATCCCTTCAATTATTTTAGCTGGAAAAGACTACGGGATGGGCTCTTCACGTGATTGGGCCGCCAAAGGTGCTCAATTACTTGGGGTGAAAGTTGTTTTAGCTGAAAGTTTTGAACGGATTCACCGTAGCAACTTAGTGATGATGGGTTTGGTGCCACTTGAATACTTACCAAGTCAAACAGCTGAAACACTTGGTTTAACTGGTGAAGAAGCCTTCCAAATCAACTTACCTAAAGAACCAGACGTCGGGCAGCTCATTGAAGTGATTGCAAGCAAAGCCGGCCAAGAGCCGATTGTTTTTGAAGCACGTCTACGCTTTGACGCACCAGCCGATATTCGCTACTGGAAACATCAAGGGATTTTACCAATGGTCATTCGTAAAAAATTCACAGAAGAAGCAGGTGCAAACTAATTGGCAAATACAATTGAAATCAAAGCTATTCCATACATTCCAGGCGATGGAATTGGTACTGAAATTTGGCAGGCAAGTCAAGCGGTCATTGATCATGCGGTCACCAAAATTTATAAGGGCCAAAAAAAAATTGAGTGGACGGAAGTTTTAGCCGGTGAAAAAGCCTTTAATGAAACCGGTGATTGGCTACCAACAGCC
>CAYNOA010000017.1:4724-6316 GCA_964398695.1 uncultured Enterococcus sp.
TTAGACGCCATTAAACAAGCAAATATTGCCATTAAAGGCCCCTTAACGACGCCAGTTGGTGAAGGCGTGCGTTCAATTAACGTTGCGCTAAGACAACAACTCGACCTTTACGCTTGTGTTCGCCCAGTTCGTTACTTTAAAGGTGTGCCCTCGCCTTTAAAAGAGCCTGAAAAAACAAAAATGGTGATTTTTCGGGAAAATACCGAAGATGTTTACGCTGGAATTGAATTTCCAATTCACTCAAAGGAAACAAAGCAACTCATTGACTTTTTAACCAATGCGTTGCACGTCACCAAAGTTCGCTTTCCAGCAACATCTGCGATTGGGATTAAGCCCATCTCACAAGAAGGTAGCCAACGTTTGGTGGCAGCAGCGATTGAATATGCCCTTTTACATCAAGAGCCTAGTGTGACACTCGTGCATAAAGGCAATATCATGAAGTTTACAGAAGGTGGCTTTAAAAACTGGGGTTACGATATTGCAGAAACAAATTTCAAAGAGCAAACTTTCACCATGCGTACTTACCAAGCCATCCAAAAAGAAGCTGGCCTTGATGCAGCCAATGACGCTTTAAACAAAGCCCAAGCACAAGGAAAAGTCATTATTAAAGACGTAATTGCCGACAATTTCTTGCAACAAATTTTACTTTATCCTGAGAAGTACGCAGTGATTGCGACAACAAATTTAAATGGGGATTACGTTTCAGATGCGCTAGCAGCTCAAGTCGGAGGAATTGGCATTTCTCCAGGCGGCAATATTAATTACCAAACAGGAGCGGCAATTTTTGAAGCCACCCATGGCACTGCGCCTGATATTGCTGGTTTAGGTAAAGCCAATCCTTGTTCTTTATTACTTTCTGGCGTGATGATGCTTGAGTACCTTGGTTGGCAAGAAGCCGCCGATGCCATCACACGCGCCATTGAACAAGCCTTAATTACCCAAAAAGTGACGAGTGATTTTGCCGATCAATTAGAAAATGCGACTTGTTTAACCACACAAGCCTTTGGAGAGTTTTTAATTACGTTAATTTAACCGATTGGCTTTTAAATATAAAAGTAGTTAGAGCACCAAGGCTTTGCCCAAGACCTGTGGCTGCGTAAACGCGCCTTCTAAAGGATGAATGAAACTCGTAAAACTGATTAAAATAAGTAAAAAAAGGACCGTGACGCACGTCACAGTCCTTTTTTTACGAACAAACGGTGCGCCAGAAGTAGCTTCTTCGGAAAATAAGCCGAAAAGAACAAAAATTTGAAAAACAATTTTCGCGCTTTCCTGCTTATTGCTTGAAGCTGAACACTTCTGTCGCGACCTCTTTTTCTACTTTGCTTGTCTTTTGACTAACCTTTTATCTTTAAGATCTAAAATAGTATCTGCTTTACTTGACAAAATTTCACTATGCGTGACAACAATCACACATTTATTTTCTATGTGGGCACTATTTTGCAAAATTGTGATTATATCATTTGCCGTACCTTCATCAAGATTGCCGGTTGGTTCATCCGCTAAAATAATCGGTGCCTTTGAACATAATGCTCTTGCGATGGCTACTCGTTGTTGCTGACCGCCTGATAATTGTAAGACATTCCGGTTGA
>CAYNOA010000017.1:6326-15906 GCA_964398695.1 uncultured Enterococcus sp.
TTTCACTTAATCCGACATCAAGCAAGCGTTGCTCCGTCGCATTCGGATCGATTAATCTTAGATTTTCTAAAGGAGTCATATAATCTAGTAAGTTATAGTTTTGAAAAATAATTGCGATGTTTTTTTCTCTATGATGGTCGGATCCTTTTTTTTGAATGTCTTCCCCCTCAAAAAAGACGCCTCCTCCTACGGGTGTATCCAATCCAGCCAACAAGGAAAGTAAGGTGGTTTTTCCTGAACCTGAAATACCTAAAATTGCATAAAATTCCCCTTTAGAAAATCCCATATTTACTTGATCTAGAATATATTGTTCGGATTTGTTTTTATAAGTGTAAGACACATTTTTTAATTGAAGTATACTCATTTTCTTTCATCCCCTAGCTCATTTTTGATAAGATTTCTTTTGGTTTCAGCCGAATAATAAAATACGATGATAGTAAAACAGAAACGAATATAACTAGCGTTCCAAATAAGAAGACATAAATCATCTCTGAGGAAGTAATCGTCACCGTTATTGAGTCTACTGTTTTGGTCATCAAACTACTCTCAGCATCTGCCCCAAATGACATGCCGCCTAACCCTTGGTTCAACATCGATTGACTCGTTTTATTCGCTTGAGTAATTAACTCATCGCCAATTTTTTGGGCAATATAATTACTTGAAAAATAGGATAAGCCAAAACTAAAAATAGCAATCATCAATAACTCAATTATATATTGACTAATAATATTAATTTTAGATTTCCCTAGAGATAGTAATATTCCTGTTTCATGAACTCGTCCGTTCATCCAAAATGCAAGAATTAATGAAAGAATGACAATACTGATGAAAAATACACCTAGCAATAATTGTCTAACTAATTTATCCATACTATCCAATGAATTTGTAAGCCCCGGCATATCTTTGTTCGAAGGGATTAATTGGTATAAGTTCCAATCAACATCTAATCCCTTCACTTTTTCTAGTATTTTCTCTAGCTTTTGGGGATTATCTGTATAAAACTTCGCTTCTTGATAGGGTGAAAATTTATCTGAAAAACCATTGATTTCTTGCGTGGAAGCAATGTCAGATATTAAGATATTTTCGATTAACTCATAGGGCATTGTTGCAATTTGTTGATTACTACCACTAAATAATCCGATTACTTCTAAATCTAATGTTTCAGGCTTTTCTTTTTCTTCAAATTCAGTCAAACTTGATTTCGAACTCGGTTTAATCGTTAGCGTACTACCAATTTCTAAATGATTTAGTTTGGCAAATTCTTCATGAATTAACACTTTATGTTTATCCTCTGCCGTGAGGTGACGGCCTTGAGTTAACTTCAGCGTTCCTGAAGTAAATTTTGTATCATTTTTAGAATTTCGATTACCCGATAAATCAATAATCTTTTTATAGTCTTTTAAAACATTCTCGTTAAATTGTGTCGCTTTATTTCTAAGCGGAATCTGCTCCTCCTTCGTTAATTCCGCTTCTCCAATTGTCTTTACATCGTACTTAGTAATCCCATCAATCTTTTTTATTTTGTCTACGATTTCTTTAGGTACAATCCCCATCCCTCTAGTTCCTATACCCGGATTGGTCATCGGATTCGTACTTAATGAAAAATAAGCACCCATTGATTGATTGATTTGATTCCTAGTGATAGATGTCGCCTTTTGGATTGCCACACCTGATAAGATAGCCGTTGCAATACTAAAAAGAATAAAGAACATTAAGATTGTTTTATTTTTCTTTCGCGTTACATATAACCAGCCTCGTTTAAAAATAGACATCATATTGCCTCCTTATAGTTGATAAAGTCAGTATAAAAAGATGATGTTAAATGTATATGAAATTTAACAAAATTCAAGCGAACATCTAACCAAAAATTTTCAACCTTTTAAAAAATAAAAAAAAGAAATAAATTATTTTTCTTTTACGTTAACTAATTATTTACTTTTAGGTTAACGAAGTGGTATACTTCTCTCACACAGTAATTATTTTATTTCTTAGGAGGAATTATTTTTATGCGTTTATCACTTAGAGAACAACTAATGGCCGCGATGTTTGCTGGTTTGATTGCCATCGCTGCTCAAATTACCATTCCTTTAGGTTTTGTACCTTTAAGTTTGCAAACCATGATGATTGGTTTAACTGCGACGTTACTCGGGCGTAAGGTTGGTACTTGGTCACTCGTCATTTATCTTTTACTTGGTTTGATTGGTTTACCAGTCTTTGCTGGAGCTAGCAGTGGTTTGGGCGTCTTATTTGGCCCCACAGGTGGTTTTTTAATTGGCTTTCTTTTTACTAATTTGCTGATTGGCACACTCTTACCCCGCTCTTCTTGGACTTATCACCTCGTAATTTTGATTAACTTTTCAGGTTTTCTTTTATCTTTATTCATTGGTAGCATTTGGCTAAAATTCGCTGCTGATTTGACGTTTATACAAGCTTTCGCTAGTGGTTTTGTGCCCTTTATCTTGCCTGAAGCAATCAAAGCCGTCATTGTTGGTACCTTAGCCATCGCTCTCAAAAAACGCTTACCAAAAGAATTTTTCACTTATATTTAAAAAGAAAAAGAGGAAGCACTTGGCTCCCTCTTCTTCTTTTTGGTTTTTCATAATTAGTGAGGCGGATTCCTAGAAACAAAAGTCCGAAAACTTTTTATATACCCTAGGCGATCCCTGGAGCTCCTTCCAGTTCATTGAACTAATCGAGATTGATTAATTTTTTCCCGTACCAATTACTTTTATAGACAAGTTTTTTATAAAAACAATGCCAGTCCGCTTTTGTAAAAACAATCGTGCACGTTTCTTGTCGACTTTCGATATTCGTTGAATCGACCATAATTTGATCAAAGTGGCAAACAAGATAGTAGGACAACTGATCAAAAAAATCTTCTTTTTTCGCTTTTTGAGAAATTTCTAAACATGTCAATCTTTCTTTGATTTTCTGATAATTTTTGGCTTCGGCTAAAGGAATACGGTTTTTTCGAGCGACTTTTGCCCGGATTTTTAATTTTCTTTGAGCTTTTTCAATTTTAGCAACTAAAAAATCTTGGTTAAAAGTCGTTTGTAGCCACGACTGCGATCCCGCTAATAATTCGCTAGGTGAATACGTTAACGTAATGCTTTGCGAAGTTTTGGGTAAACTGGGAATTTCTTCCATACATAAAATAGAGACATAAAAATCCGTATTGTTTTTTGCTGATACCGTTGCTGATTTAATACTACCAGTTATCTTTCGATGTAAATTAACTTCGATGAGACTTTTTAATTTTGGGAGCTTTAACTTGCCTTCTTTAAAGTAAATCGTGTGTCCTTGGTTATTCGTCGTGTACGACTGCCAAGGATTGGATTTATATTTTAATTTAGGAAAATCACTTTTTCCGGTAAAATAACGTCGAAAAGCTTTTTCAAGATTGCGTTGGGCATTCGCTAAAGCCAGACTATCCGTTTCTTTTAGAAAGGGATAGTCTTTTTTTAACTTTGCCGGTGTTAATTTTTGCTTATTTTTTTGCTGGCTAGCAACCAATAAGTGATTATACGTAAAACGAACACAGCCAAAGGTCGCGACAAAAAATTTCTTTTGTTCCTCATCAGGATAAATTTTAAAACGATAGGCTTTTAAAACGCTCATTTTCCCACCTCATTAAAAAATGTATTGAGGCTGATTAACGAATTTCGTTGCGGTAGCCTTCTAGTTCTTTTTCATTCCCATAAACAAAGTGACCAGGTTTCACTTCACTAAAGGTTGGTTTATCGACGCTATAATCGTGCATCTCTGGATTATAAACGACTAATTTTTTCTGTCTAGCTAAAATCGGATCGGGAATCGGTACCGCTGAAAGTAAAGATTTTGTATACGGGTGAAGCGGATTGGTAAAGAGTTCTTCCGTTTCTGCCATTTCAACAATTCTACCAGAACGAATCACGGCGATGCGGTCGGAGATAAAACGAACAACCGATAAATCATGCGCGACAAAGAAATAGGTCACGTTTTGATTAATTTGTGATTCTTTCAATAAGTTTAACACTTGGGCACGAATCGAAACATCTAAGGCTGAAATTGGTTCATCGGCAATGACTAATGACGGTTCCATAATCAAAGCTCGGGCAATGCCAATCCGTTGACGTTGTCCACCTGAAAACTCGTGGGGATAACGATACATGTGCTCTGGTAAAAGTCCCACTTGCTCAATAATCTTTTCTACTTTTTCTAGGCGTTCTTCCTCTGATTTAAACAAGCCAAAGTTATATAACCCTTCAGAAATGATATACTCAACCGTTGCCCGTTCATTTAAAGAAGCAGAAGGGTCTTGGAAAATCATTTGAATTTTACGAATTTTATCTTCTAATTCCGTTTTTGACAACTTGCCATTAATTTTTTTTCCTTCAAAAACAATGTCGCCATTACTGGTTGGGTTTAAGCCGACGACGGCACGTCCAATCGTGGTTTTTCCTGAACCAGATTCCCCAACTAAAGAAAACGTCTCGCCTTTATAGACATCGAAATTCACGTCTTGGACCGCAACGAATTTCTTTTTACCCTCACCAAAGGTTATTTCAAGATCTTTGATGGATAAAAGCACCTCTTTATCGTTAGCCATTGACGATCCCCCTTTTACGATCATTTTCCGCTTGTAAAGCGACCATTTTTTCATGTAGGTTTTGAATAATTTCTGGTTTTTCGGCTTTTGGTGCGCGTGGATCTAGCAACCAAGTTTTCGCAAAATGGGTGTCTGAAACTTGGAACATCGGTGGTTCCTCGTTAAAATCAATCGCCATTGCATAGGCACTTCTTGGCGCAAAAGCATCGCCTTTAATTTCTTTGTATAAAGAAGGCGGCGTGCCAGGAACTGAATATAAGTGATCGCCTTTCGTTCCAAGCTGAGGTACAGAAGACAACAAGCTCCAAGTATACGGGTGTTGTGGATTATAAAAAATCTCTTCCACGGTGCCACTTTCAATAATTTGACCAGCATACATTACCGCTACTTTATCGGCAATGGAAGCCACCACGCCCAAATCGTGCGTAATAAAAATCGTCGTAAATTTATATTCAGCTTGTAGTTCACGGATTAAATCTAGAATTTGCGCTTGAATCGTTACATCTAGTGCCGTTGTTGGTTCATCACAAATTAAAATTTTTGGTCGACAAGCCAGGGCAATCGCAATGACAATCCGTTGGCGCATCCCACCCGAATATTGGAAAGGATAATCATCATAGCGCTTTTCAGCAAAAGGGATACCGGTACGATTCATTAAATCAATCGCGATTTGTTTGGCTTCTTTGGCTGATTTCTTTTGGTGCTTAATAATCACTTCGGAAATTTGCGAACCAATTGTTTTGATTGGGTTCAATGAAGTCATCGGATCTTGGAAAATCGTTGCGATTTCTTTCCCACGGATGCCTTCCCAATCTTCATCTTTTTTTAAATCACTTAAAATTTTATCATGATATTTAATCGTTCCACCCGTAATGGCGCCATTGGCTTCTAGCATGCCGGTAAAGGTTTTGGTTAAAACCGATTTACCTGAACCAGATTCCCCAACAATCGCTAAGGTTTCCTCTTCTTTTAATTCAAGAGAAACATTACGAATGGCACGTAATTCACTACTACGAACTTTAAAGCTAACAGACACGTTTTCAGCTGTTAGAATCGTTTGTTTAGCCATTAGAATTTCTTCCTCCTTTTACATGTGTGTTCTTGGATCGGCAGCATCGGCTAGGGTCTGTCCAACAATGTAAAGAGAAACCGAAACTAAAGCTAAAACAGCAACTGGAATCCAGAATAAATAAGGGTAGTTACTCATGTTATTCGTATATTTTGAAATCAATCTTCCAAGCGATGGCACATCCGCACTTAAACCTACACCTAAAAACGATAAGAAGGTCTCATAAGAGATATAAGAAGGCAAGGCCCGGGAAACGTCCGTCACAATAATCGAAGTTAAATAAGGCAAAATGTTGCGCATAATCATGCGTAATTTTGGTGTTCCTAAAGTGCGTGAAGCTAAGTTATACTCACGATCACGCATAATCATCACTTGCACCCGAATGAAATAAGCCGTGCTCAACCAACCAGTGATACACATGGCAAAGATTAAGTTCCAAAAGCCACTTCCAAACGTATAAGACAAGACAATGACAATTAAAAGTTGCGGAACGTTGGTGACGACGTTATAAATTTCTAACATGATTTTATCGAACTTTTTCGAAACACCCCAAATAGCACCAACAACCACACCGACACTCGTCGTAATTAACGTGGCAATCACACTAATGGAAATCGAAGTTTTCGCCCCGGCCCAAACTGCGTCAAATAAAGACATCCCATTGGCATCTGTGCCAAACCAATGTTCGAGGCTTGGACGGTTATAACGCTTGGCAAAATCATTAATATCTTCCACGTTCATAAAGTCATACCCGCTAAAAATTGGTTGAATGAAAGCCATTAATAAGATTGCCGTCATTAAGATTAACATGGCAATGGCCGTTTTGTTTGAGAAAAACTTACGACCAACCGAACGCCAGTAAGAATACGTCGGTGTATCGATTTTTTCAGAGGCTAAAGAGTCGATCGTGACAAAATTAAAGCCATCATTGATTTTTTGATTGGAATTTTCCACTTTACTCGCCTCCTGCAGATAAGTTAATACGTGGGTCAACCATTGCCATTGTTAAGTCACCTAGTAAGATTGAAGTCACTGCAACCGTTGTAAAGACAAAGACAATCGCAATTACGACTGGGTTATTATTCGCCATAATCGCATCGGGTAACATTTTACCCATCCCAGGAGCGGCAAAGACGGTTTCCGTAATCGTTGCCCCAGTGATGGCGCCGATAATACTTGCTGGGATTTGGTTCGCAATTGGGATTGCCGCATTTTTAAAAATATGTTTGCGAGCAATCTCCCGACTATTTAACCCCTTGGCTTTTGCAAATTTTACATAATCCGCTGATTGTTGGTCAATCATGTAACGACGAATCCAGATAATAATACTTGATAAGGAAAGTAAACCTAAAATCACCGTTGGTAAGACAAAGGAGCGAATATCGCCGGCACCATAAGTTGGAAACGAATCTGGCATACCAAACCAACGATTTCCAATAAAACGGAAGAAATAGATAAACGCTAAACTTGGTACTGAAATCAAGACCGTAACTAACCCAATCCCGATTTTATCTGGTAATTTGCCTTTAAAGCGTGCCATTAACATCGCAAATGGGATGCCTAAGCCGTAAGCTAATAAAACCGCTACGATACCCATGCGAAAAGAAATGCCAATCATTGAAGGATCTTTATAGTTGTTTTGGGTGACCACATAATTATCTTTAAATAATTTTTTATCTTTTGAAGAAATTTGGTCACTGTTTTGGTACTGACGGGAAGCTAAATTGGCAGCCGATTTCATCGTCACGCCTGTTGGGAAAGTCAATGCTTGACTATCGGTTTTCCCTTGTCCGCCGGCGATCACATCCATTACTTTTTGACCAGCAAAAGTTGGATAAGACACGCCTAAGTTTAAGTGCACGATATTTTGGTGGATATATGGGAATTGGGAGTTAAAATAAATTTGATATTTAAATTGCGTCCCGGACCCAACTAATGCAAAGCCCACCGATTCGTCGTTTTCGAAACGTAGTGACCGTTTTAAATCTGGATTTGATGGATCTTGTACCTTCCATGGATGATCAATTTGAATCATATTGGCATAAAATCGATACACACGCTTTGGCAATGGAATGTCTTTGGTGACATAAAAGGCTTGACTAATTGGTAATTGATTGAGCGTCCAACCGTTTTTATCGGCCCATTCTTGTAAAATGGCCTTATTTTCAGGAGTTGCTTCACCTGTCACGTTTTCGTTTTCTTCACTCACTTTATCAATCAGTTCTTTCGAAGATAAAAATTCAATATAACCCATTTTACTAAAAGCGGTGTTCTCATAATTCGCCAATTCATCTGGTTTACCTTTTAGTTTCCCATAGTTTGGATCGTCTTTAAAGACGTTTCTACGAGGAACCATGGTATAAATCACCGCATAAGTAATGGTGGTTACCAGAAAGATACTCACGATTGATCGCAATATTCTAAATGAAAGGTATCGTTTCAAATCTTGTCCCTACTTTCTTTATGTAAGTAAAAAAGGCTAAATTTAGCCTTTTTTACTAAAAACAAATTATTTTGCTGCTTTTTCTTTGGCAGCTGTCCAAGCTTCGTGTGCTTTATCCCATTGATCAACAGTTACAATCTCATCTTGGATTTCAACATATTTTAATTTATCTGCTGCAATTCCAGCCCAACCATCTGGTCTTGTAAATGGCACAACTTTTGTCACACTTGGTAAACCTTCGTCTGCGTTAATTGGAATTTGAATCACGGCATTTAATAACCAAGCTTCTGCATCGGCATAGGCTTCGTAACGTTTGTCGTTGTCATCGTAAATTGCAGCTGCTTTATCTAGTAAAGCGTCATATTCAGATAAACCAATCGCTTCTTTGGCGGCTTTTGATGGGTCTTCGCCTTGAACAATCGCTGAGCCTTCCAGACCTAAAGTTTTTAACATATCCCCTGTACGAGAATCGTAAATGTTTAAGTAAGTAGACGGGTCAACATAGTCAGGTCCCCAACCAGAAGCGTTTGAGATATCAAAATCACCAGCTGAACCGGTTGTTGCATCGTAAGTTGCTGCATAGTATTTGTCGTCATTTAGTAATTGGATATCCACAATCACGTTATCCGTGCCTAAAGCTGCCTCAATGGTACTCTTCAATGATTTCACTTGGTTTACGGCAATTTCAGCCGATTCTCTAACTGGCATATCCAAATGAATTGGGAAGGTTACACCTTCCGCTTCTAGGGCTTCACGTGCTTTTGCGATGTATTCTTTGGCTTTTTCTGGATTGTAGTAAGCAGCTTGACCTTCGGCTAATTCAACGTCACCAAAAGCATCCGCATCTAAAGCACGTAATTTTTCTTGTACCGTATTTCCAATTGGTTCACCCGCAATATTGACGAACTGCGTTGGCACTAACGTATTACGTAAGCTCCGATCGGCTCCTTCTTCTCCTACGTTTTGGGCACGATACGCTTTTGTATCAAAACCAAACATGAAGGCTAAACGGAAATCACGGTTACGAATGGCTTTTTGAGTATCCGTAAATTCTTGTTCCGTTGTTTTTGAAGTCGCATCAAATGTCCCTCGGTTAAAGTTAAAGGTTAAATTATACGTACTTCCACCTGGTAATGACCATGTCACACCATCTGGGTAAGTTTTTAAAACGTCTTGGTAACCTGGTGAGTTTGGATACACACGAGCCCCCGTTAAGGTACCATCTTGGAATTGTTTAAATAAACCGTCTGGGTCGCTACCGTCATTGTAGGTCCATTTTACCGTGTCAATATTTACGTTTTCAGCGTCCCAGTATACTTCGTTCTTTTCATACTCGATTACTGATTTTGCCGTGTTATTTTTTAAGATAAAAGCACCGTTATATAAAATTGAATCAGGTGCTGGCGTTCCGAAGTCTGCACCTTTTGAAGTTAAGAATTCTTCATTAACAGGGTATAAAATCCCGTAAGTTGTTTTAGAG
>CAYNOA010000017.1:15940-16489 GCA_964398695.1 uncultured Enterococcus sp.
TTAATGTATATTCTAAGGTATAGTCGTCGAGCGCTTTAATTCCGACTGTATCAAAATCAGTGGTTACCCCATTGATATAGTCGTTTAAGCCTACGATACTATTCGCTACAATATAAAGCGTTTCAGATTTTTTCTCAACCGCATGTTTTAGACCTGTTAACCAGTCTTGGGCGGTTACTTCTGCGCCGTACTCATTACCTTCACTGTCAATCCATTGAACGCCTTGGCGAATATGATAAGTATAAGTTAAACCATCCTCACTGACTTCCCAATCTTCCGCCATTGCTGGTACTAAGTTTCCTAGGTTATCATTTTCTAACAAGCCATCCACAAAGTTTGTGAAGTGATCCCCATTCGTTGCCCGTTGTGTAAAGGTGTAGTCTAAGATTTCCAAGTCTTTTGAAAAGACATTGTTGTATTCTCTAACTAAACCAGCTTGACCGCTATCCTCTTTTGAGCCATCCGCTCCACCATTGCCGCAGGCTGCAAGCACGAATGTACTAACCAATACAGTTGCTAAAACCTTACTTACTTTCATGTATACTCCTC
>CAYNOA010000018.1:0-16413 GCA_964398695.1 uncultured Enterococcus sp.
ACTAGATTGAAAATTAAATAACGCACATCTTTCAATAAGTAGCTAACTTTTACTTGAAATTTATATTTTTCATTCGATTCTTTTTTGACTTTCTTTCAAAAAAATGCTAGGATTTTTAGATTAAACAAATTAATGGTAAGGTGATAAATATGGGTCAAGATGAGCAACAGATTCGCGTGAAAGAAGGAATTCGAACCGGAGTTTTCGGACTATTAACAAATATTATCCTTGTTATTATAAAATTGATTGCAGGATTTATGGGTAATAGTGTTTCAATTATGGCAGATGCCATGAATAGTTTAGGCGATACATTTAATTCTATTTTAACCATTATGGGCTTTCACATTGCGAGTAAACCCGCTGATCGTGAACACCCTTACGGACATCAAAGAGCCGAGTATTTAAGTGGTTTATTTACCGCAATTATTATTTCTTTTGTCGGATTGCAATTTTTAATCAATTCAATTCAAAAAATTTTTAAACCTGAGGGAGTTAACCGTTCAACGCTTGTTTTGGCTTTATTAATTCTTTCAATTCTAATTAAGGCTGGACTCGCTTATTTTTATTACAAAAAAAACAAGAATATGACGACTCATTCAACAGCAATCGAAACGCTGATGAAAGATAGCCTATATGATATGTTTATGAACTTAGTCATTATTGTGTCTTATATTGTTGAAATTCAATTTGGATGGTTAATTGATGGTTTTGTCGGTGTGTTTGTAGCAGCCATTATTTTGCGTGGCGGATACGATTCAATTAAAGATTCATCAAATGACTTACTAGGGACCCGACCAGATCCCGATTTAATCCATCAGATGGAAGAAGTTCTTAATTCCTATGATAATCTTATTGGCTATCATGACTTAGTTTTACATAAATATGGACCAAACATGTTCTTTGCCACCGTTGACATTGAAGTCGATTCTAGCTGGGATTTACTTCATGCTCACCAAGTAATGGATACGATAGAAAAAGAATTTAAAGATAAATTTGCGATTCTTTTAGCTACCCATTTAGATCCAATCGTTTTGAATGATGACAATCAAAACGCACTCTATAAAGCCATCAAAAAAACCTTGAAATCCTATGATGAAAACTTCCATTTTCATGATTTTAGAGTCAAAGGAGCCGACACTAAAACCATTATCTATTTTGACGTAGTGGTTCCCGATTCAATCAAACTTTCTAATGAAGAATTATATCAAAAGATTACACAAGATGTTTATTATAAGATTGGTCATGAATATAACATGCACATTGAATTTGACCGCGATTATGTTTTAAGTGAATAGATAGAAGTTAGTTAGGGCCGATTTCATATAAAGTTTAAAAATTTCTAGACTTAAATTTTAGGAGTTGTTCACCATTAATCGGTGAACAACTCCTAAAAACATATCTACTCAATTTTTTAAATAAACTGGCTAATTAGTTAGTACTTGTAATCGAACTGGAGATAAGAAAATCAAGGAATGTAGCGATTCAAAAAGTTTTTTATCGTTGACCAATATAACTCAGGATTCACTCTACGGCAATTAGCATGTCCTGCCCCATGAATAATTAAATAGTCTTTTTCAGCATTCGTTGCCCGATAATTTTCTGCAAGCATCTTAAATGGTACAAAAGTATCTTGGTCTCCATGGATAAAGAGTACAGGCTTACTATTCTTCTTGAGTTGTTCTACCGGATTGGCTTGAGTTAAATCATAACCAGCTCTGATTTTAGTAACCGTATTCCCAGCATGGAGGATTAACGAAACTGGTAAGAATTTTCCTAGCTCTTTGATTTGATATGAAAAAAGTTTAATGGTTGAACTATAACCACAATCTTCAACTACGACTTTCACGTTATCTGGTAAATTTTCTCCTGAAGCCATCATAACTGCAGCAGCCCCCATCGATAACCCGAATAAGGCAATTTCAGCTTGAGCATCATTTAATATTATCCAATCTAGCCATTGAATGATATCAAGGCGTTCATCCCACCCCATACCGATATAATCGCCTTCGCTTCTACCGTGTCCCCGTAAATCTATAGCCAAGACATTAAATCCTTGGCTATAAAATTCTTTTATCCATAAGACCATATCTGCGGCTTGACTTGAATAGGCATGAGCAACAACAACCCACTTTGAGCGACTACTGGGATTGTTATAATAATCTGCGACTAACTTTAATTTTCGCTCTTTTTTGGATGATTGAATGGTCACCTGTTTTGGCTGAACCTTCATAAGAAAGTCTTGCTTATCTTTTTCTTCTTTTTTCAACATTTTTGGGTTTATATTCGACCATTCAGTTAAATTTTTATTGTTTTCCAAAAATTTTTTTTCTTTTTCTGACTTAATCGCTGAATGATAGAAATGATTTCCCACGCCTAAATACATACTACTTAGCACAAGTATCGTGAAACCACTGATAAAAAATCGTTTGTTTTTCATAAAAATTTGCACCTCGTATATCAAGGTTTAATGAATCATAAAAATACAGCACCTTCTATTTACTCTGCTTTGAGAATCATTTAGTTCATTAAAAATTTCAATAATCTTTCTTTGTTTTCTTCTTTTGACGCGTACCTAAGAAAAATGCAGATCCAATGGCACTCATCATCAATCCAATAAAGGTTAATAATCCACCATCTTGTTCACCAGTTTGAGGTAATTTTTTTTCAGATGGTTTTGTTAATTCAATTTTATTTGATGTTGATGATACTTTGGGTTTAGCCAAATTCACAAGCTCCTCTTCAATACCTGTAACCACTTTGTGTCCTTCAGAAGGTTCATTCCTTTCCTCTCCATTATTAGGTGTTTCTGGTATATTAGGGTTTTCTGGTTCAACGACGTCAATAGTTCCATCTTTTCTTAATAAATAGACTTGCGCTCCGAAGAAAGGATTAGCAGTACCGATAAATAGCCCTTCTTTTGTCGACGTCAATGTCCGAACGCCATGATTATGAGGATCGCCTAACCCATCGCGCGAAATTGTGACAAAGTTAACCCCATCTTCGCTAACAAAGAAATCGAAGCCTTCAATCGCATTACTCGTTAGGTCACTAATTGCAAAGTAGTAGATAAACTGTTCCATTCCTTCATTTAATAAAATTTGGTCAATTAATGCTCGCTGTTCTTCTGGCAACTCTCCTTGGATAGTTGCTTTATAAAATTCGACTATTGACTGATAGACCTCTACACGATCCTTTTGCGCTAAATTCCAACTATCCATATCTGCTATCTCTTTGTAATTTGCTTCGTCAAATAAGAGCAGTTCTAACTTATCAAGTTCGGCTAATAGTGTGTTTAAGTTCGTCTTATCTTGCTCGATTTTCTTTTGTAAATCACCATTTTCCGTTGAGGAGTCTCCTTGAGTCGGCTGATTGTTAGTAGTTGGTGTTAAAGTTTGATTTGGTTCATTTTCAAGTAATTTTTCTTCTGAATCTCTTTTTAATGTTGCTATCTTATCTTGTAAATTAGTTATTTTTTGTGTCAATTCCGTAATTTGCAGGTCAAATTCTGCTATTTTGTTCGTATTTTCAGTATGAGTTGCTTCTCTTGCTTTGATTTGCTCAACCAATGAATGAATGCTAGCTTCAACCAAATCAAAAGAATTCATATTTTCACTGATTTTATCCTTAATTGTTTGATAAATTGCAATTTGTTCAGTTGGAACTCCCAAGCTTTCTAACAATTCAACCGTTATTTGATCAATCTCTACTAGAGAATAATCCTGACTAATTACTTCTACCCAGTCACTTAAAGCGGTTTGATTCAATGCAAGTTCCTTGTCTATTTCTTCTTTTTGAAGATTTGCTTGAGCGAGGTCCGCTTCTAGTGGCGCATTGCTTAAAGTAATTTCATTTATTAATTTATCTTTATTTTCCTGCATAGCAACTAGTTCCGACTGAATGTTTGTTAATGCTTCTTCTGCTGTAGCAATTTCAGCATTTACAGGAGTTTTCGTCAGATCCGTTAGGGTTTCCGGTTTATTTTCTACGAGAAGATTTTTATCTTGATTTTCTGTAATTGTTGTTACTATTTCCTCTTCAAGTTTACCATCTTCTGTAACTTGGCCTTCCAAAGGTTTATTTTCCTGCATGGATGTGGATGCGGAAGTTCCTTCAGTTTCCGTGCTAACTAAATTACTATCTTTTGAAAAAGACGCAATTAAATCTTGCGTTAAATTGCGCAATTGATTTAAGCGCCGTAGGAAATCTTCTTTAGTCATTCCTTCTAAATTGCCATTTGTGAGTTGGAAAAACGGGCTAGTAATTGAAGTTGTATCATAGGTACCAATATAAAGTTTATTTTCCCATTCGCCCATCCGCCAAATATATTGATTCATTGGATTGCCAAATCCATCTAAACTCTTACCTGGTTCAACATCAGAAACTGTACCAATTCCTCCTTCGGTAAAGAACTCATCCGCATCGCCAATCACCATCTCGATTTTATTGTTTTTATCTAATCGATAGAGATTCGCTGGGTTTTTCAAATCATTATACAGTTTTGAAAAATCTCCTTTACCTGGAATCGTAGCTAAATCAAGCATCGGATCGTTATAGCCACCAATATATAAGTAATCGTTATATACAAAGATATTTCCTGCGCAAGAAGCATCTACGCCTAGACCAAATGGATAAATAGCCTTATGAATCCCTTCACCTTCAGTGTCGCCGATAATGGCTTGCCATTGATAAGTGCCATCTTCTCCCAATACCCCTTCGTATAAAGCAAATCCACGCTTGGCATTCACCCCTGTTACTAAATCGGTTTTCCCGGTAACCATCGATACATAAAGATTACCATTGAATTCAATCATATCCCAAATGGCACCACCGTTAATGGAGTCGATATTATAATAAGCTGGTAAATTGTTGAAAGTTTGTTGATCGGCCACCACATTATCGAACCAACTACTACTATCACTAGGTGTTTTTGATTTAAAAATCTTAATTCCATCTTGATTCGAGACCGACATAACCAACTCACCATTATGGACAGTGATTCCCCGAATTCCGCCAGAAGATAATGGGTTCGTATTTTCTAATTTAAAAGCGACTCGCGAGGTGTCTGTTTGAGGGTCAATCTCAATTAATGTACTTGATGGGAAAGACATTGCTACAAAATAAAGTTTACCGTCAAATTCAACCACATTTCTAAATCCAGCGACAGCTCCTGTTTCGGGCGTTGGTGCGTAGGTTTGGACAATTGTGGCTTCCCAAGTTTTTTTGTTGATTTTCAAAATAATCGGAACCGTTTGATTCTCATAAGGTAGAAAATGATCATCATACATCAGTTTAATTAAAGAATCAGCTAATTGTGTTGCATCAGAAGAACTAAAACCTAGTTGTTGTAAGGCTGAGTTGACGGTTCGATAAAAGATACCTGAAATTGGATTATAACAAGTTCCAATATATATATAATCCTTATAATCAATGGCTGACCAAGCATAACTTTGGCCACGAGCCAAATTCTCGTTATAATTTGGCATATCAGGTGATAACAGACCATCTACTTCCCCTACCCCGTTGTCTGGATTTGTTACTCGAACAATTTCGTAATCATCGGGTAAAGGTTGATAAACAGGAGCAGCATCAACTAAGGGCGTTACAAGATAAGATAAAAGCATAACGGCAGATATGGAACCAACAACTTTCTTTTTATTCATCTTTTTCATATTAACCTCCAACTTTTTTTGTGTGATTGAACGACTAACAAACAATACCAAGGCTCTCGAATAACTGTGTTTTTACGATATTCACCCCACTTTCATGCCACAGCTTATTTTTCATTGTTTCAAGATAACCATTTTCCTAAAATTAATTTGTATCCAGCAAAAAAGAGTTAATTCTCCTGTTTTTTAACCGCTTTCATTCGTTCACCCCTCAAAACACTGGACTGTATAGTGATTTTTTTCACAATTATAGTTAAAAATCCTTTCCTTTATGGAAACGCTATTGGGGAGAGAATCTAAAAACAATTATTGGTTATCTATATTTTATTCCTATCGTGTCCCATTTTCAAGTCTTTTTTCCTAGTCATAAGCACCGTAAACAACCAATAATTTTATCCTAGAACTGAAAGCTACGCATATGAGTTACATAACATTCGATTCGATAAATACATCGGTATGGATCGATGTCAATAATTGAGACACTTTTTTCGAGAGTTTTTTTGTACAATTTCATTCCTGGAATTTCTCATTGTTTGATTCAGGTATCAAGCCAAACCCGCTTGACACCTGAATCAAACAATGAGGTGGAAAACCCATGAAATTGTTGGCCAAAAAATAGAGGGGGGATTGGTCTAGGCGACGCTATTAGACAAGTCCTCAAAGCCAACGGGTGTTAGATAGTTGATGGATCCATGCCTTCTCTTTCGATTATAGAATCGGAAGATATAATCGAAAATATCTAATTGTGCCGTTTGAAAATCGGGATAAACCTCTTGTTGATAAACACGTTCTTTTTTTAGACTTGCATGGAAGGATTCAATCCCCGCATTGTCATATGGACAACCTTTTCGTGAAAAAGAATGTTGGATATTCTTTTCTTTTAATACTTTTTCATAGACCTTCGATGTATATTGCGACCCTAAATCGCTATGTAAAATGAGCTTTGAACCGATTTTTCGATTCATTAGTGCATCTTCCAACGTGTGAAGAACCAGGCTAGTATCCATCTTTTTGTCAAATGAATAACCGATCACTCTTTTCGAGTGCAAGTCTATAATCGTTGATAAGTAGCACCAACCATCTTTTTTTGTTTCAATATAGGTAATATCTGTCACCCATTTTTGATTCAAAGCAGTGGTTGAGAAATCTTGATTTAACAGGTTTTCTCTATCCTCAATTTTATTTTTAGAGGAAGTTGTAGGCTTCCATTTTTTCCTGGTAATCGAACGAAGGTCTAGCTTCTTCATAATTCGCTGTACTCGCTTGATACTGCAAATTCGACCGATTATTTCCAGTTCTTCTTTTAGCGAAGAATGGATTTTAACAGCACCATAAACGCGCTCTCCTTCATCAAAATAAATCGCTGAAATCCGTTTTTCTAAGTCTTCATTTTCGATGGCTCTTTTACTTTTTTTGGGGGAACACCAGCGATAAAAAGAGGCACGATTCACTTTTAAAACGCGACACAAAATAGAAACTGAGTGATTTCCAGCGGCGCTCTGGTCGCGGATAAATTGATAGAGGGAGCTTATTTCCGCGCGAATAGCCCCAACGCTTTTTTTAATATTTCTACTTCTTCTTCTAACTCTTTAATTCGCTTGGCTTCTGATTTTGCTTGGTCCGGAGTTATTCCAGATTCTAGGGTAGGAATAGCGAACTGTACCCATTTAAGCACGGTGGAATAACCCACACCATATTCAACGGACAGTTGTTTTGCTGATTTTATTCCTTTTTGATGTAGTTGAATAATATTTTGTTTGAATTCATTGGTGTATTGTCTGGGCATTTGAAAACAACCTTTCTTCTTTTAGTGTATTTTACACTCTCGTAAAAGTTGTCTCAAGTTTTATACTAGCATCAGTATATACTGTTGTCAACCATGGCCACACAATCAAACATCGTAGAAAGCAGATAAGCTGATTCAGCCAACGATTTCTTCTATTCGTTTAATTATACTCATAATGGGTGTATTTGTGGTGAAAGTAAAAGTTAAACATATCAAATACGCCTTTACCATCCGAATTAAATAAAAAGCACGCCACTTCAAATTGAGAAAAGGCGTACTTTTTAAATTGGTGATTAGTCATTTTTTGTTAGTTTCGCTCGAATTTTCTCTTCCTCACCAGCTAAACGTGCATAGTTATAAAAACGTGTTTGCGCATCTTGCGTAGTTTTTGCAAATAATTGAATCGCCTCTTTCGGATAATTCTTCTCTAGTGAAGAAAAGCGCGTTTGTGTGCGTAAAAAATCAGGAAGTTGCTTGAAATCAGGTTTTTTAAAGTCCAAACTCATCGGCACTTTCCCTTTCTCGCGTAACAATGGGTTGTAGCGGTATAAAGACCAGTAGCCCGAGTCAACAGCTTCTTGTGCTTCTTTGATTGATTGACGCATCCCACCAGCCAAACCGTGTGCAATACATGGTGTGTAAGCAATAATAATTGATGGCCCAGGGAACTTCTCCGCTTCTTCAAAAGCTCGAATGGTTTGCATTTGGTTTGCACCAGAAGCAATTTGTGCTACATAGACATTGCCATAGGTCATCGCCATCATTCCGAGATCTTTTTTCGAAACATATTTTCCATTAGCGGCAAATTTGGCGATCGCAGCTAGAGGCGTGGCTTTTGAAACTTGCCCTCCAGTATTGGAATAAACTTCATTGTCAAGCACAAGCAGATTGACATCGGCTCCTGAAGCTAAAACATGATCAATTCCGCCATAACCAATATCATAGGCCCACCCATCTCCACCAATCATCCATTGACTAGGTTTAACAAATAAATCTTTTTGCGCTAGAATTTCTACTAAAATAGGATGTTGGGTCGCTTCTGCTTCTAATGCGGCAATTAGTTTTTGTGCACGTTGTTGCGTTCCTTCACTCGTGGTTAAATGTGTCACCCAGTCAGTCATTAGTTCGGTAAGTTCGGAGGAAATCGTAAGTGTTGCTAGCAATTCATTCATTTTTTGTGCGAGTGCTTCCCGGCGAGTTAAATTGGCTAAGAACATCCCATAACCAAACTCGGCATTATCCTCTAATAAAGAGTTTGACCACGCAGGGCCTTTCCCTTCCTCATTAGTTGTGTAAGGTGAAACAGGAGCAGCTGCGCCCCAAATTGAAGAACACCCTGTCGCATTGGCAATCATCATCCGGTCACCATACATTTGCGTTAATAATTTAACATAAGGTGTTTCCCCACAACCCGAACAAGCACTTGAAAATTCTAATAATGGTTTTTCAAACTGAGTACCTAGGACAGTTCCTGGACGAGCGGGATTTTCTTTTTGACGTAAAGTCATTGAAAAAGCCCAATTGATAGCTTGTTCTTTTTGTTCGTCATAAGGTTTCATCACAAGTGCTTTCCCTTTAGCCGGACAAGCTTCAACGCATAAGCCACAACCGGTACAATCTTCAATAGAAACTTGAATTCGATAGTTCAAACCGTTCTTCCCACGCATTTCACGAACGATATAGCCTTCAGGAGCGTTCGTCATTTCTTCCTCATCTGCTAAGAAAGGACGAATTGCCGCATGTGGACAGACAAAGGCACATTCATTACACATCGTACAACGATCACTCAACCATTCTGGTACTTCTAAAGCAATGCCGCGTTTTTCAACAGCAGTTGTTCCTAAAGGTATATTTCCTTCAGTCATCTGATTCTCAATTAAAGTACCAACACTTAAAGAATCCCCTTCTAAAGCATTGACTGGTTCGACAATTTCTCGGACATAGCGGTTATTATCGGTCGCTTTTTTTTCTGATACTTCAATAGTTGCCCACTCATTAGGAATCGCAAACTTTTGTAGTAAATCAATGGTACGATCAATCGCAGCAATATTAATCGCTACAATTTTATCTGACTTATGTCCATAAGCTTTATGTGCTTCTTCTTTAAGCAGTGAAATCATTTCTTTTTCTGGAAGAACCTTCGTTAATTGGAAAAAAGCAGTCTGCATAATCGTATTGATGCGATTGCGCAAACCAGTTTCCATCGCTAGTTGCATCGCATTAATAGTATAAAATTGAATTTCATTTTCAGCTAAGTAGCGTTTCATCGCTTTAGGTAAAAACTTCTCAATTTGCGCTTCGTTCCAAGTCGTATTTAGGAGGAAAGTCCCCCCTTTTTTTAATCCTTTTAACACGTCATAGCTATGAATGTAGGCAGGCGTGTGGCAAGCAATAAAATCAGCATGGTCAATTAAATAGGCCGATCGAATTGGTTTTTCGCCAAAACGTAAATGCGACACGGTTAAGCCACCGGATTTTTTTGAATCATAGTAAAAGTAACCTTGGACAAACTGATTGGTCTTTTCGCCAATTAATTTAATGCTCGCTTTATTGGCACCGACTGTCCCATCTGAACCAAAGCCCCAAAATTTGGCTTGATACGTCTCTTTTTCGGTTAAATCAATTCGACCTTGAGTTGGTAGTGAAAGATGTGTCACATCGTCATGAATACCAATGGTAAAACGGCTTTTCTGTTCGCTTTTAAGCCGACGCAATTCATCAAAAACGGCGATGATTTGATCGGGGGTGGTATCTTTTGAACCTAAACCATACCGTCCACCAATGACGCTTGGGCGCAAATTCGAATCGTATAAGGCACTTTGAACATCCAGTAACAATGGTTCCCCGCCAGCCCCTGGTTCTTTACTTCGGTCTAAAACAGCCAGACTTTTTACAGTTGCTGGTATTTTCTCTAAAAACGCGTGAATGGGGAATGGTCGGTAGAGGTGAATATTTATAAATCCGACTTTTCGCCCTTGGGCGGCTAAATAATCAACCGTTTGTTCAATGG
The DNA here is from genome assembly GCA_964398695.1 of uncultured Enterococcus sp. Classification (GTDB taxonomy): domain Bacteria; phylum Bacillota; class Bacilli; order Lactobacillales; family Enterococcaceae; genus Enterococcus_I. The sequence continues at coordinate 10,463 of CAYNOA010000018.1, forward strand.
TCTGCGCAACTGAGCCAATGCTAACAATCACTTCTTGTGCGTCGCTTGCGCCATAGTAATTAACCAGTTCATAGTTTGTTCCACGCAAGTGATTAATTTTATTCATATATTTTTGTACAATTGCTGGTAGAGCATCGTAATAAGAATTAATGGTTTCTCTTTGTTGGAAGTGAATATCCGGGTTTTGATTCGTGCCACTTACCGTTGGATGATTGGGATTCATTGCACGTTTGCGGAAGTTTAAAAGCGCTTCTTCATTCATTAATGGTTTTAAATCCGCGTAATCAATTACTTCGATTTTTTGGATTTCATGGCTCGTTCGAAATCCGTCAAAGAAATTTAAAATAGGTAGCCGTGCTTCTAAAGTGGCTAAGTGCGCAACAGCTGATAAATCCATGACTTCTTGTACGCTACTTTGCGCAAGCATAACAAAACCCGTTTGTCGAGCAGCCATCACGTCAGAATGATCACCGAAAATGTTCAAAGCATTCGTTGTCAAAGCACGACTTGCCACATGAAAGACACTTGGTAAGAGTTCGCCGGCGATTTTGTACATGTTCGGCAACATTAATAATAATCCTTGTGAAGCTGTATACGTAGTTGTTAATGCCCCAGTTTTTAATGAACCGTGCACCACGCCCGCCGCTCCAGCTTCTGACTGCATTTCAACAATTTTAACAACTTGCCCAAATAAATTCTTTTTCCCTTCTGCGGCCCATTGGTCAACTAGTTCGGCCATTGTTGAGCTAGGCGTAATCGGATAAATCGCTGCTAATTCGGTAAAGGCATAGGAAATATAAGCTGCCGCCGTATTGCCATCCATGATTGCTTTCATTATTTAAACCTCTCTTATCTAATCCATCTGTGTTTGTTTTCACTACTATTAGACTACCATAAATAAATGGAAGGAAGCTACTTTTTTTGTGAAATTTGTGACAAAAAAAGTCACCATTGCTGATGACTTTTTAGATTAACCAATAATGACAGTTTCTTCTGGGTATTTGAAAGTGGACTTTCGATTTAAATTTCGAGTAACAAGCGAGAAAGCGACGGTCATAATTCCAACTCGACCAATAAACATCAAGGAAATAATAATTAACTTCCCAATCATCGTCAGTTGAGGTGTTAATCCCATTGTCAGACCAACTGTTCCTAAAGCTGAAGCTACTTCAAAAACAATATATTCAAGGCCTAACTCATTTACATCAGGAACGGTTTCTGTGATTGATAAAATCATGGTACTTGCAATGACAAGTGAAAGTAATAAGAAAAACAAGACGAGTGCTCGTGAAATCGTAGACTCTTTAATGGTTCGCCCACGAAACTCTGCATGTTCTTTGCCTCTAAAGATATTCACAACTTTAATCAACAACACCCCAAAAGTAGTCGTTTTAAAACCGCCAGCTGTTGAACCGGAAGTTCCCCCAATGAACATCAAGATAATCGTTAATAAAAGACCGGCATGGGTCATGGAAAAATAATCAATCGAATAAAAACCGGCTGTTCTTGGTGTGACCGACATAAAAATTGTATTAAAGAACCGGGCAATCAGATTGCCTTCAACTAGCAGATTGCCATTTTTTTCCGTTAATAAAAAGCCTAAGGTCCCAATGAGTAAAAGACCACCGGTAACGATTAGTGCAATTTGGCTATGCAAACTTAAGCGTTTTGTTTTTCGGTAATCTAACACATCGTACCAAACAATAAAACCTAATCCACCTGAGATAATTAAACCACTAATAACGGATAATACCCAAGGGTCTTGTTGAAATTGGACGAGGCTATCGCCAAAAATATCAAAGCCAGCATTACAAAAAGCTGAAATCGCATGAAAAAAACTATACCAAATACCATTTTTCAAGCCAAAACGCGGAATAAAGTCAATGGCTAGTAGAACAAAGCCTAAAAGTTGAATAAAAAAAGCATTTTTCATGATGTAAATCATTAAACTTAATTCTCCGGATTGTGTTTCAATATTTAACGACTGTTTTAGAGCAATTCGCATTCCGAGTCCAATTTTTTTTCGCGTTAATAAATAAAAAAGAACGGGTAAAGACATAAACCCAAGGCCGCCAATTTCAATCATAGTTAAAATAACCATTTGACCAAAGACACTCCAGTGACCAGCCGTTGATAAGGTAGTTAAACCGGTCACACAAGTGGCAGAGGTGGCGGTAAACAGTGCATCTAAAAAATTGGTGGCTTCACCTGAACGGGAAGAAACCGGCAAACTAAGTAAGGTAGCGCCGATTAAAATCACCAAAGCAAAGCCAAGTGAAATAAATTGTGGTGTCGTAATGTTTGAGCGTTTCTTTTTGTAAGCCATGAGATAACCTCACTTTATGGATAGTTATTTCCCCATATTTTTGACTTTTATCATCCGCGTCACCCCAGCTCTTTCGGTCTCCTCTAATTTCATTTTGATGAAATAGATGCTCTCTTCCAGTTCAGGGATGGTCATATATTCCAAAGCATTCACTCGCCGGCGTGTCTTTTCAATTTCTTCGGCCATCAATTGACAAGTTTTTTCAATCTCAGTCAACTCAAGTAACTTCGGTAACACGTTGGTAAATTTATCAATTGATTCATCTAAAGGCATATTGGAATTCAAAAAGCCATATTCTAAAGGGGTATTAATATATTGTTCATCATACTCGAAATTCATCACAGGTACAACAACACTCATAATATTTTTTTTAGCAATATCTAAAGAAACATTCATTGCGGGTAAGATAAATAACTCTTCAATGAAGTTTTCATTTAAAGTAGCATTGGCTAAGCGGAAAGCTTTCATCGCTTCTATCATTTCGACTTCTGTTTCTTTACGCAAGGTATTATTTTTACGAATCAACAAGATAAACTGACGCATCAGTTCATCTTGCTTATCTTTCAATAGTTTGTGCCCTCGTTTCGCTGTACCTAGCTGTTTAGCTAAGCGGGCAAGTTCCATCCGTGTTGGATTTACATTTCTAATTGCCATTTTTCTACCTCTTTTCTGGCAGATATTCGTCAATCATTTCATCTTTAATACGTTTTAATTCTGTTCTTGGTAACATATCAAGTAATTCCCAACCAAGATTGAGCGTTTCTATGATGGAACGATTGGTCTGATAGCCTTGATTGACGTATTGCGTTTCAAAACGATCGGCAAATCGAGCATAAATCCGATCGGTTTCTGATAAAGCCGACTCCCCTAAAACAACGGCCAATTCTTTGGCTTGTTTTCCTTGTGCATAAGCCGAGAAAAGCTGATTCATTGTGGCAGCATGATCTGCTCGCGTTTTGCCTTCGCCCGTTCCTTTATCTTTTAGTCGTGACAAGGAAGGTAACACATCAATTGGGGGTTGAATGCCTTTTTTATATAAATCTCGCGATAAAATAATTTGACCTTCCGTAATATACCCTGTTAAGTCAGGAATTGGGTGTGTTTTATCATCTTCTGGCATAGTTAAAATTGGAATTTGCGTCACCGATCCCTTTAAACCACGGATTCGGCCAGCGCGTTCATATAAAGTAGCTAAGTTTGTATATAAATACCCCGGATAACCACGGCGACCAGGAACTTCACGCCGTGCTGCTGAAATCTCACGAAGCGCTTCACAGTAGTTCGTCATATCGGTCATAATCACTAAAACGTGCATCCCTTTTTCATAAGCTAAATATTCAGCGGCGGTTAATGCCATTTTAGGGGTCGCAATTCGTTCGATAGCCGGGTCATTGGCTAAGTTCATAAAAACAACGGAGCGATCAATGGCACCTGTTTGACGGAAGTTTTCCATAAAGTATTCGGCTTCTTCAAAGGTAATACCAATACCAGCAAAGACAACGGCAAAATCATCGGCTGAATTCAATACGGTAGCTTGGCGAGCAATTTGCGCCGCTAATTCTTTATGTGGCAAACCAGAACCAGAGAAGACGGGGAGTTTTTGACCACGAACGAGCGTATTTAAATGGTCAATGGAAGAAATTCCTGTTTGGATAAACTCATCCGGATAATCTCGTGAAACAGGGTTAATCACCTCGCCATTTATATCCATCATTTTTTCCGGTAAAATTTCAGCCCCACCATCGCGCACACGTCCTAAACCATCGAAAATTCGTCCGACCATATCTTCAGAAACACCTAATTGTAAAGGATGCCCTAAAAAGCGGACCGCCGAATCTCTTAAATTAATTCCACTAGTTCCTTCAAAAATTTGAACGAGGGCCTTATCTTCTTGAATTTCTAGTACTTGACCTTGACGAATTTCACCATTTTGCAGGCGTACTTCGATTAATTCTTCATATTTAACTCCTGAAACACGTTCTACTGCCATTAAAGGGCCAACGACTTCACCAATAGTTTTATATTCTTTAATCAAATTAGAGCCCTCCTTTTTGTAGAATTTCTTTTAGCGTTTCTTGAATTTCGCTTTCTAACTGGGTGATTTTTTCAATTTCATTTTCTGAAACATATTTCATACGCGCAATCTTATCACGTAGTTGTACCGTACCTTGCATAATTTCTGGTAAATAGGCCCCTAATTTTAAGGCTGCTTGCCCTTCATTATGGAAACGTAAAATAGTGTGTAACATATAAAACTGTTTTTCTCTTGAGGTAAAGGTATCAACTTCGTCAAAGGCGTTTTGTTGCAAGTAATCTTCCCGAATTTGTTTTGCTGTTTCTAGCGTGAGTTGATCTTTTGCGGATAATGAATCAATCCCAACTAAGCGCACAATTTCATTTAATTCAGATTCTTTTTGTAAAATCCGCATCGCTTCAGTCACTAATTCTGACCAACCAACTTGTAATTGTTGATCCAAGTACTCCCCAACTTCATTTAAATACAAAGAATAACTCTTTAGCCAATCGATGGACGGAAAATGCCTTTGTTGTGCCAGTAAAGAATCTAGTCCCCAGAAGACTTTTACAACCCGTAAAGTATTTTGGGTCACAGGTTCTGAAATATCCCCCCCAGAAGGTGATACGGCACTAATCGCTGTAATACTTCCTTCTTTGCTCTCTTTACCTAAAGTGATTACGCGACCAGCGCGCTCATAATATTCAGCCAAACGACTCCCTAAATAAGCAGGGTACCCTTCATCGCCTGGCATCTCTTCTAACCGACCAGACATTTCTCGTAAAGCTTCTGCCCAGCGAGAAGTGGAATCAGCCATAATTGCCACCGAATAGCCCATATCGCGCATCAGCAGTGAAACGGCATCCCACTGAGTCTCGTTGCCTGCAATGACTTCTCTTTTTTCGTTGGTATATACGTCAAGAATATTATTCCAATCGAAATAGTCATTGCTCATGTCAATTTTATAATCATTAAAATAGTGGTCACTGGCGGTTCCTGTTCCTTCGGCTTTCACAGGCCACTTGTAGTAGTTTACAACCTGAGCCATTGCCGTTGCCACGCAACCTGTGGGACAATTACCCTTCGTAGGGTCATCTTGGTCAACCAATGGGCAGAGACGGTTAAACGGTTTGTTCTGTCCCCAATTCGACTTCAGCATTGGCTCTATAGGCTGGCGGTCGGTATTTGCTGAACTTGCCGAATAGTCGAGATTATTCTCGGCTGCAAAAGCTGCCTGGCGGGCATAGCTCTCCAACCACGCCTTCATATTTGCGGGAATATCATCTACATCCAGCGTGCCATTGTCGCCATAGCCCAGAACAGGAGCAATGCGTGCGTCGCCGCCAGCCACAACATATCCGCCACCATCGACATTAAACACATATATACCATCAATACCGAGAGGCACGGTTTTCAGTCCCGCAACCCTCACACCGCCCACCTTGGCAAGTGCGACACCCTTAGGAGACTTGAGCTTGAGAAAGTCAGCAACCCTCTCCTTCGCCTGCTGCTCCGTCAGTCGTTGCGCGAAAGCAGACAATGTAATCAATACTAACGATATTATTAATGCATTCCTTTTCATGATTCTAACTTAATTATATTTATAATTCA
>CAYNOA010000019.1:0-4504 GCA_964398695.1 uncultured Enterococcus sp.
GGGTAGTAATAATAACAATTTTTAGTGTGAAAATTCTTTGCACCACTAGTGTTGATGCGATTAACCCTTTTCGCCGATATCTATTTTTCCTTGGCTGTTTAAAAGGCTATAAACATGATATTCTCAATGTTTATAGCCCTTTTCATTTTTTTTCGTCTTACTTTGCTTGCTTTTGCTCACCAACGATGAAAGTAAACTCGCACTCAGCCACGACTTTTCCTTCAACCGTCGCAACGGCGTCTGCTGTCCCAACAGATCCTTTGACTTTCATAATTTCAAAAGACAATTTCATGGTGTCCCCTGGTACAACTTTTTGACGGAACTTCGCACGGTTAATCCCACCAATATAAGCCGTCCGACCTAAAAATTCTTCTGATTTTAAAATTAAAATGGAGCCGGCTTGTGCCAAGGTTTCTAAAATTAATGCACCCGGCATGACTGGATTACCAGGAAAATGTCCTTGAAAAAAATCTTCATTAATTGTCACATTTTTTGTTGCGATAATTTTCTTACCTGATTCAATTTCATCTACATAGTCAATATAAATAATTGGGTAACGGTTTGGAATAAGGTCCATTACTTCAGTTTCCGTTAATAATTTTTTCATCGAGTTCCCTCTTTTCAAGAAATTAAAAGAAATATAATACTTTGATTATCAAAGTATCATATTTTTATCTTTTTGGCAACTTCAGATTAAAAAAAGTATATTTAGTTTGACAATCAAACAATTTTATCTAATAATAGGAAATCATGGGAATTATTATTTGATATTATTTATTCATTTTTAAGGAGTGGAAATATGAGTTTTTTAGCTGGAAAGAAAATCGTCGTCATGGGTGTAGCCAATAAACGAAGTATTGCTTGGGGATGTGCACAGGCTTTGCGCAACCAAGGGGCGGAAGTCATTTATACTTACCAAAGCGAACGAATGAAAAAGCCTTTAGAAAGATTACTTGAAGGAGACGAATTTTTAGTCGAATGTGACGTGGCCAATGACGAAAGCATTGCGCATGCCTTTGAAGAAATCAAAAACTATGCTGGTGAAATTCACGGGGTGGTTCATGCCGTTGCTTACGCCAACAAAGAAGATTTACAAGGTCAAGTAACTGAAATTTCACGCGATGGCTACGCATTGGCACAAGATATCAGTGCGTATTCTTTAATTGCCGTGACTCGCTTTGCAAAACCAATTTTAGCTGAAAATAGCGGCATTGTGACTCTGTCTTACTTAGGGGCTGAACGTGCCGTACCAAATTACAATATGATGGGCATTGCCAAAGCCGCACTTGAGTCAACGGTGCGTTATTTAGCAGCAGAACTTTCCCCACAAAAAATTCGGGTGAACGGGATTTCAGCCGGAGCCATCAAAACTCTTGCAGTAACCGGGGTGAAAGATTATCAAAAATTAATTCAACTTTCAGAAGATCGTACACCGGACCATATCGGTGTGACCATTGAAGAAGTTGGAAACACTTGTGCATTCTTAATTAGCCCCTTATCAAGCGGAATTATTGGTGAAGTTATCTTTGTCGATAAAGGGGTTCATCTTTCATAATTAGATTTAAACAGCAGAAGAGTTGACTCTTTTGCTGTTTATTTTTTAAAATAGGTTGTTCTTTGCCTGCCAAAATGGTTAAAATGAAAAGACATAGAAGCAGGAGGAAAATCAATGTTTTATCTTTTTACAGCTACAACCGACAGTTCCACAGAGCGAACGCCTTTAATCGAGCCCGCAGCAAGACAGCTAAATGCGTTACAAAGATGGTGGTCTAAAATTGATTGGGAAACCGTAATCGGCTTAATTATTCAAAAAACCATTGCCATCGCTTTTTTGATTTTTTTATTTTTGATTTTACGTAAAACGACCATCTTTGTTGTGAAACAAACATTTAAAAACCAGCAAGGTTTAAAATTATCTGAAGTTCGCTTAAAAACTTTAGAAGCGCTTGTTATTAATGTTACTCATTATACTTTAGGCTTTTTCTTTATTTACGCTTTACTATCAATTTTAGGTATTCCTGTTAATTCACTCCTAGCTGGAGCTGGGATTGTTGGACTAGCGATTGGTTTAGGTGCACAAGGTTTTACTAATGATATCATTACTGGTTTTTTCATTATCTTTGAACAACAAATTGACGTTGGGGATTATGTTGAATTAAAGAATCTAGCCATTGAAGGCACGGTTATTTCTGTTGGTCTTCGAACCTTACAATTACGATCGGTTGATGGCATTATTCATTTTATCCCTAATCGAAACATCACAACGATTAGCAACTCTTCGCGAGAGGATCGACGCGTTGTGGTCGATGTCCGCGTTGTTCCAGCAGAAGGACTAGAGCAAATTAAAGAAAATATTCAACAAGCAAATAAAAAAATTGAAGAACGTTATGGTGAAACTATAAAAACAGCTCCCGTAATTTTTGGTCTGATTGACTTAGGTAATAGTAATTATGCAGTGCGTACCAATTTCACTGTCGAAAACGGCATGCAATTGAAAATCCAGCAAGAGCTACTCACCCTTTCAATTCAAGAATTAACGGCGGCAGGCTTTACCATTCCCAATAGCCCAGTCATACTTAAATAAGAAAAATCTCCTTGAAAATTAGCGTTTCAAGGAGATTATTCTTATTTGTTTTTTATTGCAATTTTAGGTTCAAGTCTATATCTTCTTTCAATCTCATGAACTAAATGGTTGACTGATTTTAAAATTTCTTTTCGGGTAATAATTCCTTGAAAAATTTGTTGCTCATCAACGACTGGTAAAAAAGAAGCATCAACAAGTAAGTGTAAAATATCTTCTAAGTCTTCGGAATGTTGAACCGTAGGTACGTTAACTTCCATCACATCTGCAACGGTAAGGTTCGTTATTAGTTCATAATCAAACCCTGTTAAGCCCATCATCTTTTCAACAATATTTGCTAAACTAACCAGACCAATTAAACGATCATGTTTATCTAATACTGGGATTTTTGCATAGCCAACGGTTGAAAGAATAAGCAGCGCATGTTCTAAAGGATGCGTATATAGTAAGGTCGCAACATTATTCGCTGGAACAATAAACGTGTCTTCATTTTCTCTTAAAATTTCTTCAATATGTTTTCCGATCAAGGCGTTCACTCCAATTTAGTTTACCTAGCTTATTTATTAAATATAAAAGATAAGTTTGAAATTTTGGTGAAGTCATTCCGAAAGTATTGAACAAAAAATTCATTTTTCGTACTTTCAATCACACAATAACTTTTTTCTTGAATTGTCCCTCTTGGTTGAGCCAAACTACCGGGATTTAAAAATAAACAATCCGCTACTTTTTCACAGGCAATTTGGTGTGTATGGCCAAATAAGGTCAGATTCGCACCAACTTCTTGCGCTTTTAAACTTAATCGATGCAAGCCAAATCGGACATCATACAAATGGCCGTGCGTGACGAGGATTTTATCAAAGGGCGTCTCAATAACCATCTGTTGAGGGTAATGGTTATCATAATCACAGTTTCCTGTGACGACCGATACGCCTTGCCAAATGGGATCATCGGCATCAAATTCTGAATCGCCACAATGAATCATATAATCAACTTCATCTTTGTAACGAGCAAATAATTTTTCTAACACGGCTCTTTGCCCATGATTATCACTTACCACTAAATATTTCATTTTAACTTCCCCCTTCGAGCCAATCTTGCCATTTTTCTTGCAATTTTTGAATGGCTTGCCCACGGTGGCTCATTGTATTTTTTTCTTCGCTGGTCAACTCAGCGGCTGTCTGGTTAAATCCAGCGACAATAAAGAGAGGATCATAGCCAAAGCCATTTTCACCACGTGGAATTCGAGCAATTGTACCGCGCCAATTTGCTTCCACAACTAAACTTTCTTTTTTTGGTGCTGCAAAAACTAACGTACAGTGAAATTGCGCCCCTCTTTTTTCATTTGGCACATCGGTTAGCTCATAGAGTAATTTCGCATTGTTTGAAGCATCACTTTTATGTTCACCTGCAAAACGAGCCGAAAACACCCCTGGCAATCCACCTAAAGCATCTACTTCTAAACCCGAATCATCCGCTAAAACGGGGCATTGCAATAAATTGGCGATCGTTTCAGCTTTCAACCGGGCATTTTCTTCAAATGTTTTGCCTGTTTCCTTCACGTCTGGAATTTCTGGAAAATCTTTTAGCGTTTTAATTTTATAACCCGCTTTGGCAAACATTTGCTCAAACTCTTTCGCTTTTCCTGGGTTCCCAGTAGCAATCATCACAAATTTGTCAGCTTGCACGGCTTTTGGCATCGTCATATATAGCGCTTCTTTTTGTTTTTCAACCATTTCTTGGATATTCTCTTCATCGTCATAGGTCTTGTTATGACAAGGCGTGCTACATTGAAAAAGGCCATAGTCCCCTTGTGTATAAAACAGTCTCTTCTTATCAAAGCATGCTTTTTGAAAGCAATGATCCACATTGGTTGTTAAGACAAAATAGTCTTTGTCTTTCACAAGTGCATAAAGATCTTCATAG
>CAYNOA010000019.1:4514-16269 GCA_964398695.1 uncultured Enterococcus sp.
ACACAGAGTTGCGTTTTCTAAAATTAGAAAGCAAACATTTGATTTAATTCTGCCCCATCAAAAGTACTTTCTTCGCCTGTTCCTTGGATTTCAACAAAACGACCACTTTCTGTCATAACGAGATTCATGTCGACTTGCGCGTGCGCATCTTCTTCATAATCTAAATCGGCTACGCATTGATTATCGGCTAAAATGCCGACACTAATTGCAGCTAAATGTTCTTTGATTGGATCTTTATTTAATTCTTTTGTTTGGAGCAATTTATCAATGGCTAAGCGTAAGGCGACAAAAGCACCTGTTATACTTGCTGTTCGAGTACCACCATCGGCTTGTAAAACATCACAGTCAACGACAATACTTCTTTCTCCTAAGAGTTCTAAATCGACCACTGAACGTAATGCACGACCAATTAAGCGCTGTATCTCCATTGTTCGCCCGCTTAGTTTTCCTTTACTACTTTCACGGCGATTGCGCGTATTTGTCGCTCGAGGCAACATACTATATTCTGCTGTTACCCAACCGCTCCCACTGTCTCTTAAAAATGGCGGAACAGAATTTTCAACCGTTGCCGAACAAGCAACGATTGTATCTCCAAAAGAAATCACAACTGATCCTTCCGGGTGTTTAAAGACGTGGGTTTTTATTTCAATTTTTCTTAATTGATTTTGACCTCGACCATCATAGCGCATATTTCTTACTCTCCTAACTGTATTTGAATCGATTGAATCGTTTGAGTTAGTAGCCAATCATTGGCAATCGCATCAAACATTTTTGTTGAGCCGGTTGTGTAGCAAGACAAGGTTCCTGGAGTCATTGCCCCGAGATTAGCTAATTGAAAATAATCTAAAAGCATACTGACCTCTGAAATCGTTTCCGACCCGGAATCAATTAGCTGCACCCCTTTGCCCATCACATTTTGAATGATTGGGCGTAAAAGCGGATAATGGGTACAGCCAAGCACAAGTGTATCAATTTTTTTGTTTTGGAGCGGCATTAATGTCTCAGCCACAACTTTTTTAGCAATCGGTGACTGAGCTTGATTGCTTTCAACTAGCGGTACAAACTTCGGACATGCTAAGCTATAAATTTCCGCTTGGCGCACACGGCTATGAATTGCTTTTTCATAAGAACCACTTTGAATCGTTCCAACGGTCCCAATAATGCCAATGCGCTGATTTTTTGAAGCTTTCACCGCAGCACGCGTACCAGGTAAAATCACACCGACCACCGGAATTTCTAACTGTTGCCGAATATCATCTAAGGCGACAGCGGTTGCGGTATTACAAGCAATCACTAGCATTTTTATTTTTTTTGTCAGAAGAAAACGCGTCATTTCCCAAGTATAGTCAATCACTTGACTGGCTGGACGTGGCCCGTATGGACAACGAGCTGTATCCCCAAGATAAATCATATTTTCATTTGGCAATTGTTTTAGCGCTTCTTTGATAACCGTTAAGCCACCAACACCCGAATCAATAAAACCAATAGGTTGTGTATTTTGCATTTGATAACTTCCTTTATTTTCTTCACTACTACTCTTATATTTTCCCTTTTTTCCCCTTATATTTCAAGTCATCTTTTGATTTCTTTGTCTTTTATTTAGTCTTTAGCAAAACAAGCTTGATTCTGACGTAAAAAAAGCAACAATCAAAGTAGGAATTCAAATAAATTCGATTGGAACAATTGTTTATTTCTTAAAAAACAGGTAAGATATGACAGAGAACAAAAGAAAAAGGTGAAGAATTTGAATACAATTTTAACAGGCGATCGCCCAACAGGCCAATTACACTTAGGCCATTATGTGGGTTCATTAAAAACACGTGTAACCATGCAAGCAGAAAACGACAATAAATTGTTCGTAATGGTCGCAGACATGCAAGCCTTAACGGATAATGCCAAAAATCCTGAAAAGGTTTCAGCCAATGTTTTACAAGTGGCACTTGATTATTTAGCGGTTGGACTCGATCCAAATAAAACGACGATGTTTATTCAATCACAAATCCCACAATTAGCAGAATTGACTATGTATTATTTGAACTTAGTGAGTGTCGCACGTGTCCGTCGAAACCCAACGGTCAAAACAGAAATCGAACAAAAAAACTTTGGTGAAGGCGTTCCTGCGGGCTTCTTTATTTACCCGGTCTCCCAAGCAGCTGATATTACAGCCTTTAAAGCCACTCTTGTCCCTGTTGGTGAAGATCAAAAACCAATGTTAGAACAAACCCAAGAAATTGTCCACAGCTTTAACTCAACTTATAATAAAGAAGTTTTAGTGCAGCCCAAAGCCGTTTTACCACCAAAAGGTATGGGACGTTTACCTGGGATTGATGGTCAAGGAAAAATGAGTAAATCACTAGGAAATGGCATCTATTTAGCCGATTCGGCCGACATACTTAAAAAGAAAGTCATGAGCATGTACACCGATCCAAATCATATTCATGTTGCAGATCCTGGCCAAGTGGAAGGCAATATGGTTTTTACTTATTTAGATGTCTTCGGACAAGATAAAGCCTACATTGAAGAATTAAAAGAACATTACCGCCGAGGGGGCTTAGGTGACGTCAAAATCAAACGCTATTTAATTGATGTTTTAGAAGCGGAATTCGCCCCTATTCGCGCGCGTCGTGAAGAATTTGCCAAAGACCCCCAAGCAGTTATGGCTATCTTACGTAAAGGTAGTTTAGAAGCCGAAAAAGTCGCAGCTGAAACATTAGCAGAAGTCAAACGTGCGATGGGTATTCAATATTTCTAAAATTCATCAAAAAAAACCGCCACGAAAAAGTAAATTTCGTGGTGGTTTTTGTCTTTTATTGATTAACGAATGACTGCAGCCAATTCTTCAGTTAGATGGCACGTAACCTTATTCATTGCTTTGGTAATTTCCTCTTCGGTTAAAGTTGCTTCTGGGTTAGTGAAAGTTAAACTATAAGCCATTGACTTAAAGCCTACTTCAATTTTTTCCCCTTGATAAACGTCGAAAAGGGTAACATTGGCTAAGTATTTACCAGCTGCTTGCTCAATCCCTTGAACAATTGTTTGATGGTCTAGGGTGTCTTTGACTAATAAAGCAATGTCACGCGAAACGCTTGGGAACTTGCTGACTGCTTCATAAACAAAAGTACTTGGTGCTTCAATTAAAGCATTTAAATTAATTTCTGCGACAAATGTTTGCGCAATCTCATATGCTTTAGCTGTTGTCGGATGAACTTGGCCGATGAAACCAATACATTGATTCCCTAAATGAATCGTCGCTGTTTGCCCTGGGTGCATTTCTTTTAAGTCATTTTTACTTTGATAAGTAATGGCCGCTGAAAGGTTAAGACCTGCAAACAAATGATCTAAAATCCCTTTCAAATGGAAATAGTTAACTTTTTCCGCTTTGCCCTGCCAGTCTTTGACTAACCATTCACCAGAAAGAGCCAAGGCTAAGTGATTTTCTTCAACAGGCAATTCATTTTTAACGTGACTTGCTTGATGGAAGACATTCCCGATTTCATAAAAAGCAATTTGTTGATTTTTACGAGCCACGTTATAAGCTACATCGTCTAAAAGGCCACTCACTAAGTTCATTCTTAAAACGGCACGTTCTTCTGTCATTGGCCAATCTAAGTGGGTTGGCAAACTTGGTGTCAACATAAATTGCGCGGCTTTTTCTTTTGTTGTTAGCGCGTAACTAATCGCTTCACTTAAACCGTTTCCTTCAAGTAAATGGCGGACTTTACGAACTGTTTTTTGCCCTTTGGTTAACTCTCCGGCAACCGTTTCACCACTTGGCAGGGTGGAAGGCAAGCGATTATAACCATAAATACGTGCGACTTCTTCGATGATATCCGCTTCAATTTGAATATCCCAACGTCTTGGCGGAATCGTGATTTGATACGCTTCATTGGTTATTTCATAACTAAAGCCAAGAGCCGTTAAAATTTCATTCACTTCCTCAAGTGACAACTCCGTACCTAAATAACGGTTAATCTTGTTAAGTGTTATTGCTACCTCAGAAGCTAGTGGCGTCACTTCAGAAGCGATAATGGCACCAGTTAAGACTTCTCCCCCAGCGAGTTTGGCAATCATCGCTGCTGCTACGTCACATGCTTGGCTAATCGTTGCCTGGTTAATGCCTTTTTCAAAGCGAGAAGAAGATTCGCTGCGTAAATTAAATTGTTTCGATGTCCGGCGAATCATCAACGGATCAAACAACGCCGCTTCTAGTGCAACGGTTGTCGTTTCGGCACAAATTTCTGAATCAAAACCACCCATGACACCGGCAAGCGCAATTGGGGTTGCCCCATTTGTAATCACAATATTTTCAGGCGTTAATGTTCTTTCTTCACCGTCAAGGGTGGTCATTTTTTCTTCTTGCTTGGCACGGCGAACTAGGATTTCTTGGCTGCCGATACGATTGTAATCAAACGCATGAAGGGGTTGACCAAAGAGTAATAAAATATAATTCGTTACGTCAACTACGTTATTAATTGGACGAATACCAGCATTCATCAAACGGTTTTGCAACCATTGCGGACTTGGTTGAATTTTCACGTTTTCGATGATACGAATTTGATAAGCAGGCGCATCGTTTATATCTGTGACACGAACCTTTATTTTATCTTTTGCTAGACGGGGGACTTCGATTAATTTTTCATCATGAAAGATTGGTACTTGACGATAAATCGCACCTACTTCATAAGCAACACCGCGCATACTTAAGGCATCCGCTCGATTTGGTGTAATCGACAATTCAATCAGTGCGTCGTCCATGTCTAAGTAAGAAAAGACTTCCTCGCCTGGAACAGCTACTTCAGGTAAATGTTGAATCCCCTCTGAATATTCTTTGGGAATAACAGAATCGCTATAACCAATCTCTTGTAAAGAACAGATCATCCCATTTGAGACAACGCCCCGCATTTTACCTTTTTTAATTTTAGCATTGCCAGCAATTCGTGCACCTGGTAGTGCCACAATTACTTTAATACCCGCTTTAACATTCGGTGCTCCACAAACAATTTGGGTTAGTTCTGCTTCACCGATATTTACTTGGCAAATATGTAAGTGATCTGAATCCGGGTGGTCCACACATTCAATGACTTCTCCTACAACAATTTTCTTTAACCCCTCAGCGAGTACTTCAATGCCTTCAACTTCAATCCCAGTGATTGACATCGTATCGCCTAATTCTTTTGGTGTCACTTTGCTTAAATCTAAATATTCATTAAGCCATTTATATGAAACTAACATTTCCCTTATTCCCCCTTAAATTGATGAATGAAACGAATATCATTTAGATAGAAATTACGAATATCATTGACACCATAGCGTAACATCGCGATTCGGTCTGGTCCTAAACCAAAAGCAAAACCAGAGTAGACACTTGAATCAATGCCTGACATTTCTAAAACATTCGGATGAACCATCCCTGCACCTAAAATTTCAATCCACCCCGTTTGTTTACAAACATTACAACCACTGCCACCACACTTAAAGCAACTCACGTCCACTTCTACAGATGGCTCGGTGAACGGGAAGTAACTTGGTCGCAAGCGAATTTGACGATCGGCACCAAACATTTTTTGCATCAACACTTCTAACGTTCCTTTTAAATCTCCCATGGTCACATTTTTATCAACGACTAACCCTTCAATTTGGTGGAATTGATGACTGTGCGTTGCATCATCGGTATCACGACGGAAAACTTTTCCTGGTGAAATCATCCGTAAGGGTCCCTTTGAAAAATCATGTTTTTCCATTGTTCGAGCTTGAACTGGTGATGTGTGTGTACGAATTAAAACTTCTTCTGAAATATAAAACGTATCTTGCATATCTCTAGCTGGGTGATCTTTGGGTAAGTTCATTCGCTCAAAATTGTAATGATCTTTTTCTACTTCAAATCCTTCAACAACTTGATAACCCATACCAATGAAAATATCTTCAATTTCTTCCATAATTTGTGTTAACACGTGGCGCGCCCCAATCGGCATTTGTTTCCCAGGTAAAGTCACATCGAGGCTTTCTTTTTCTAAAGCTGCTAGTAAGGCTGCCTCCTCTAGCCTTGCTTTCTTTTCATCAATTTTTTCAACCAATAAATCGCGAATTTCGTTTGCAAAACTCCCAACTTTCGGGCGTTCTTCTGCACTTAAATCTTTCATTCCTCGCAAAACTTCTGTAATTGGTCCCTTTTTCCCTAAAACTTCTACACGAATTTGATTTAGCAGATTCAAATCACTGACTGCTTCAATTTTTGCTAAGGTTTCAATTTTTAACGCTTCTAATTTTTCTTGTAAAGACATGTGAATCCTCCTTCATTTTTATCTTTTTTTGTTTGATGAATCGCCAGTTAGTTATTTAATTATTTTAAAAATAAAAAAGCGAGCATTCTTCCTTTTTTTACAAAAAGGAACGAATACTCGCGTTACCATCCTCATTCATAGCTAAACAAACTATGCTCTTCATTGGTTTAACGACTAGTGATTAACTAACCGGCTTTTATAAGCAAGCTCCGGAAGTGAACTTCATTTTGCTTGAGCCAACCCTGCTTTCAGTCTATGACAGAGCTCCCTTTTTAACATTCACAAAACTACTCTTTTCCATCGAGGCTTTTTATCTATTTCATTGCTACTAGTCTACTAGAAATCAAATTTAAAAGCAAGGTTATTTTTTTCGCGCCTTGCTTCGAGTCCTAACGAAGAAGCTTTTTAAAATGGCTCTTTCATTTTAAAAGATTTTGAGTTAAGACCTCAGAAGCAGAGAAAAAAATACCGTTTATCCAAGGTTATTTTTTTCGCGCCTTGCTTCGAGTCCTAACGAAGAAGCTTTAACGCTTATTCTTAAAAAAACAAATAGACTTCTTTCGTATTTAAAGCCACTAAGTAAGTTTCAGTTACTGGTTTTTCCAGTGCTTCTTCCAGTGCTTCTTTGTACAAGCGCAGTTGACCAGTATATTTTTCCTTGAATTGTGCTTGCGCTTGTTCTCCGTAAAGTTGATCGGTTTTAAAATCAAATAAAACAATTTTATTTGAATATTCAATATAGCCATCAATAATCCCATGAATTAACAAATTGGCTTGTTCTTCATCGAAATCTAAGTAAACTTCCTTCGCTTCTTTAATCATTGAAAAGGGTTGTTCGCGTTTTACTAATAAATGATTGGCCATTATTTCTTTCCCTAATTGCGTGGTGAAAAACCACAAAATTTTATCAAGGGGAATCGCTTTGGCTATTTCTTGCGAGATTTGTTGCTCACTAACAAATTTTTCAATGAGTCTTTCCAATGATTCTTTTGTCGGCGAACTTGTTAGCGGCAAAAGTTGCAATAACGTATGCGTGGCTGTTCCAATTTCCGTTGCTGCCAATGCTTGTTTTTGCATAAATTTGGGTTGACTGAACCGCTCACTCACGTATCGATAATGTTTTTTTTGACTTTGCTCAACCGTTGTTTCCCAAGCAAGCTTGACAATTTGTTGATCATCGGGGTCATTATATAATCGTTTCATTTCCGATACGCTTTGATAACTCGTTGTTTGAGTCGATTTTTTCAGCGGATACTCATAGGTTAACGTTTGGAAGACCGCAGTCAAGTCAGGGGTTTCTTCTTCCCTTGAAACCGGTGATTTCCCAGAAACCTCAGCCGTCTTGAGGCGTGCCAGTAAGTCTTTTTGACGCCACCATTCGAGCGAAAAGTCCGCTGGATGCGGATAGGTTTTGATTGGTGATTCTCCATCTGCAAAAAGCGACGCGCTTTTAGGGTGCCGGATTAATGTTAACCCAATCCAATCCATTAAATTGCCTTTACGTTTAAAACGAAGATTTTGACTTAAGAGCATGTTTGTTTCGTTTTGAGCTGGTGACCATTTTTGATAAGCCTCGGCTTGATTTTTATAAGAGCCAACTAGATACAGTTTTTGTTCTGCTCGGGTTAGGGCAACGTAGAGTTTACGCATTTCTTCTGACAAAGCTTTATTAAGGCGTTTTTGTTGAATCACTTGATAAGGCAGTGTCAGGTATTTCACTCGCTCATCATCAACAAGCTGAATCCCTGCACCGAGTTGTTCATCTAAAACAAACAACCCATCCAAATCTTGCGTATTAAATTGTTTGTTTAAATCAAGTAAAAAAACGACGGGAAATTCTAATCCTTTGCTGCCATGAACGGTCATTAATTGCACCGCGTCTTCTTTTGTTTCTGAAAAAGGTTGTGCTAGATCCTTTTCTTTTTCTTGAATTTTTTCAATAAAACGAATGAACTGATATAAGCCACGGAAGCTACTTTGTTCATATATTTGGGCGCGGTTAACTAAAGCAATTAAGTTTGCATAACGTTGATTTCCAGAAGGTAAACCAATCACGTAATCTAAATAAGCCGTTTTTTCATAAATATCCCAAAGTAAATCAGCAATCGGCTTGCGACGTGCTAGTTCACGCCAGTCTAGCAATTGCTCATAAAAGGCTAGCAATTTTTTCCCTAGCAATGAATCTTGTTCTTTTGCCATTAAAAATGCTTCATAATAACTACTCGACATGTTTTCTAAACGAATCAAGGCCAGCTCTTCTTCCTTTAGTCCAACCATCGGTGAACGTAAAATGGCCGCTAAAGGAATATCTTGGAAGGGATTATCAATTAACTGCAATAAAGCGATCATTAACTGAACTTCGGTTGCTTGAAAATAGTTTTGTGCATCACTCACTTCTAAAGGAATCCCGACTTTTTGAAAAATATCAATTAATGTTAAATTGTTATTTCTAGTTGGTGCAAGTAAAACAATATCGCGATAAGTAACCGGGCGATTTTCTTTGCATTTTTTATCATAGATTTCAAATTTTTCCGTAATCAATTGTTGAATCTTTAAAGCAACCATTAATAATTCGCCTTCTGTTTTTCCATCAAGGGTGAACTCTGGCAAATCGGTTGTTTCAAGGAGTTCTTCTTCTTTTTCTCCTTTTTCGTAAAGCAAAAGTTCTGGTGCAAAATTCGAACTTTCAGGAAAATGAGGAAAACCAGGAATTAACTGGGCCGACTGGTCATAAGGGATTTGGCCTAACCCTTCATCCATTAATTGTTGAAAAACATAGTTCGTAAAATGCAATACCTCACTTCTTGACCGAAAATTTTCGGCTAAAATAATTCGACGACCACCGGTTTTATTTTCATAAGCTAAATACTTCTCGATAAACAAGGTCGGGTCGGCCAAACGAAAGGCGTAGATGGATTGCTTTACATCACCCACCATAAATTGGTTGCCTACTTCCTCATTAGGATGACGCACCCACGAAAGAATGGCTTCTTGGAGACGATTGACATCTTGGTACTCATCGACTAAAACTTCTTTAAACTGTTGACGATAATACGTTGCTGCCTCACTTCCCCTTTGGTCTTCTCCTTGCAAAATAGCAAGGGCATTGTGCTCTAAATCATTAAATTCTAAAACACCTTTATCTTTTTTACGTTGACTTAAAGCGGTCATAAATTCAAGTGTCAAATCGGCAAGGGCTTCGACAATCGGTTCGGCTTTTTTCATTTGTTCAACCATTAAATCCGGCGCAACAGAAAAGAAGTTTTGGACGGAACTTAAATTTTCTTTTGCAGTATCACGTTGTTGTTTCAACCAGACGGCCACGTCTTTATATTCTTCTTTGCGTGGGGCACCAGCATATCGAACAAAGGATAATTGTTGTACGAGGTGATAAGCCTGGTCTAATTGATCGGTTTTTAAAACCGCTAACAACTGGTAGGCTTGATTTTTTTCTTCCTCAAATAAATTCTCTAGTTTAGCAAAGGCACTTTGACTGTTGATTTCATCTAATGCCATTTGCAATAAAGACACGCTATGACTTAGCGTTTCAACCAAAGCAGGTTTAATTTCATTTTGATACAAAGGATGTGAAGCTAGCGACGTGTCTACTTGATAATTTTGGGCTAACCCTTTCAACCACTCTTTTGGATGCGGATGTGCTTGCGCAAAACGAAACAACGCCATCACAACATTGGTTAACCCTTCATCTGAGCGGTCACTTGAGAAATTACGTGTCAGCTCAAAGAAAATCGCTTGGTTTTCTGCATATTTTGCATCACGTAATTCTTCCCAAACTTCTTCTTGTAACAATAGGCGCTCCGTTTCATCGGTTAATAAGCGAAAAACTGGATCTAATCCGATTAAATAGTAATAACGACGAATCACCGCTAAACAAAAAGCATGCAGCGTTGAGATGTGGGCCATCGGTAACAAGGTTAGCTGGCGAGCAAAATGTTGGCGTCGGGTAATGTCACTTTCTTCATTCACGGCTTTTTCTAAAGCCACTTGAATTCGTTCTTTCATTTCTTTTGCTGCGGCTTCCGTAAACGTAACAATTAGTAATTCATCCACGCCAACACCGCTTTTTAATTTTTCAATGACGCGTCGCACGAGTACCGTTGTTTTCCCTGAACCGGCAGAAGCGGATACAAGAAGATGATCGCCTTCATCAAAAATTGCTTGCCATTGGGTGTCCGTAAAGGTCTCATTGATCGGTTTTAAAGGAATATTAACCATGTTACTCTCCTTCCATTTTTTTCATTATTTCTTCTTTGGTTAAAGGGGTAATCCGATGGTACTGATTTTCTTTTAGCATCACATCAAAAGTACAAACACTGCGAAATGGACAAAATTCACAAGCCGTTTTCTTTTTCGTCACTTGATAAAAAGGATTTAATTGGATATCGCCTGATTGAATTTGATTCGCTCCGGCAACTAAATTCTTTTGATTGTGTTTGCGTAAACTTATTTGCTGATTGGCCAACTTTTGTCAGTTTGCCCTCTTTATCTGCCCGAATTGGAAAGACAGAAGAATACTCTTTTTCGACTAAAGAACCATCATAGAAGGGGAAAACTTCGGATTGGTCAACAAATAAACCCTCATACTTAAAAGTTTTTAACCGTTCTTCTTCATTCGCACTCTCAATGGTGACCAGTGGATTTTTCACATGGAAATAATAGGCACCCGCCGCTTTCGCCTTTTCTACCCCTAAAAGTAAAGAGGCATCTTTTAAAGCAACATCCAAATAAGTAATAAGTTGCATCGCTAGGCCGAAGTAGGCATCCGTCAAGTTAAAATCACGCCGACTGGATTTGTAGTCAATCACCGATAACCATGTTTCATCTTGAACAACGACCGTATCGATTCGGTCAATTTTCCCGCGAACAAAAAGTTTCCCACCAGATTCAAGCGGCAATTCAAGCCCTGGAATTCCTTGTTGTTTTGCAACTTGCCCAAATAAAACTTCGGTTGCTTTTGTTTCAAACTGACTTTTCATTCCTTGCTGATGAATAGCCCAAGTTACACGCTCAATCGTTTTTCCTAATTGATAACGAATAAATTGCATGCGCGGGGTGGCATCTAGCAGTTGATACTGGCCTTTCCCGAAAATTTCTTGCAAGACTTGGTCCACAAACATTTTTTGATCTATTTCCTTTAAATCTGCTAAACGTACATTGGCTTGAATGAGTAAACTTAAAAAATGATCCAAGGCATCATGGAAAAACTCGCCGGTTACCATCGGGTTTAGCCCATAGATATCTCTTTCTTTTAATCTTAAACCAAAGTTGGCAAAATATTTATACTGACATTCATAAAAAGTCTCCATGCGTGAAACCGAAGTGTAAATATCTTTCCCATAAAGTTTTTGAGTTGTTTTTCCAGAAAGTTTGGTCGGAATATTTTTCGTTACTTGACTCATTAAAGCCCGTTTGGCTAAATCTTGGTAGGGGCTCTGTAATAAAGCTGCTTGTAA
>CAYNOA010000020.1:0-15794 GCA_964398695.1 uncultured Enterococcus sp.
AATGGCTTTACTTATCTCTTGACTTAACACCACAAGACTCTTAGTGATTCTTAAACACCTACTTCAAATACATAATTTTATAAAAGCGTTGCAAGCAGTTAAATAACGTGGGATTTGACAATGAGCTAAAGTATAGTATCTGTATATGGAATTGAGTATCGATTTTGAGGCCTAAACCGAGGATTATATCCAACTAATTCATGTTGAAAAGACTTGTTGTCGGACCTATGAACGGAAACTAATATTTGTAAAACATTTATTAAAATCAATCATAATTCTCATTTTTTTATTATAATCCCATAATAACAAAAGTAATGAGAAAAAAAAAGTAATATGAACTTAGCGAGATTTATGAAGCTAGCAAAATAAATGATCCCTCCTAGTATTTAGGATAGTCTCACCACTTATTCAATATTTTTTTATTATCCATGAGGCCTCACTTCTGGTTTGTGTTTGTTTTAGTCGACAATCTTTTATCCGTTTGAGGCCTTTTTTTGTTTAAAACGAAAAAGTGTTGATGGAAAATCTTAATAAGATTTTCCATCAACACTTAATATTATACAACCAGATAAACCTAAGAACCGTAGGAACGACAGTAACTGCTTAGTCCCTGTTGTAGGTAAAGGGATACACTTACAAGTATGCCCATTCTCAAAAATCTCGTGACTTCAGTCATGAGAGGTTCAATAGCTAGCTTAGTTCTAAAATTTTGGAAATCAAAAAGTTGCTACTAACTCTTTCAAATATTGGATCAATTCTTCTTTCAACTCTGGATGTTGCAAGCCATACTCAATATTAGCTTCTAACATTCCTAGCTTATTTCCAACATCATAGCGTTTCCCTTTAAACTCATGCGCAAAGACACGTTGCGTTTTATTCAAAGTATCAATGGCATCAGTTAATTGAATTTCACCACCGAGACCTGGTTCTTGCTTTTCTAAAATAGTGAAAATTTCTGGTTTTAATAAATAACGCCCAATAATTGCTAAGTTACTCGGTGCCACCTCTGGCTTTGGTTTCTCAACGAAATGATTGACATCAAATAAAGCCGGGTGAACTTCGCTATTTGGTGCAATCACTCCGTACTTATCGGTATCTTCTTTTGGTACTTCCATCACAGCTAAAGTAGAGGCTTTTGTTTCTGTATAACGATCGACAAGTTGTTTAGTTAACGGTACTTCATCAACCATAATGTCATCGCCTAACATCACGACAAAGGGCTCATTGCCAATAAAGGCTTTTGCTTGTAGAACCGCATGTCCCAACCCGAGTGGACGTTTTTGACGAATAAAATGAATATTAATCCCCGTTGTTTCTTCAACCAATGCCAATAGTTCATCTTTTCCTTTTGAAGCCAAATTTTGCTCCAATTCAAGATTGGCATCGAAGTGATCTTCAATTGGACGTTTAGCTTTGCCCGTTACAATCAAAATTTCTTCAATTCCCGATTCAATGGCTTCTTCGACGATAAATTGAATCGTTGGCTTGTCAATAATTGGCAACATTTCTTTAGCGATCGCTTTCGTGGCTGGTAAAAAACGGGTGCCGAGTCCTGCGGCTGGAATAACTGCTTTACGTACTTTCATTGATGAAATACCTACTTTCTACGATTACTTTTTATATTATTAGCGAGTTTTTGATAAGCTTTTTATTTAAGGATGTCGGTAACATTTTTTACTTCAGTCATTCTTAAGATAAAAATCATAACGAGATAGATTATCATCGCAATTAAGATAGCAATAATAAACCAACGACTCCTTCAACTTGATTACTTAAATAGCCATAGGTAAACTTCGCAATAACTTCATCTATTCATGTTAATGAAACAGTAAAATTTTTCCCTAAAGAAAGAACTAACTTTTTTTCTTAATTGTAAAAACAAAAGTAACGTGCCTGCGATTTTAGTCATTCCAGTCACTAATCCCAAACTATTAGTTCTTATAAAGCGTGAGAGGTCAAATTCAAGATTACGTTTATTCAAACAGGAATAAGCACGACTTTCGCGATAGTAATCCCAATTGGAATCAGCGCCGTTTTCCTTTTATTTTCAATTCAATTAAGTACAATTTCATGGATTAAAGTCGGTTATTCTGCTACTTTTTGATAATACTTACTTAATTTTTGCACGGCTGTTTCGATTTCATAACCTGATTGTTTTAATGCTTCCGTTTGAGTTAATCGGCTAAACTTTTCCTGGCTTTGAATTAACCAGTTAACCCATTGGCTTTTAGGCGCTTCTAAAGAAAGGTATTCAATCCGATTCGTAATCTTCGTTTCTTTAGGGACAGCTGTTGAAACGAGGCAAGGTAATCCAGATGCTTGCGCTTCAATCAGGGCGATTCCCAGCCCCTCAACTTTGGAAGGTTGGATTAAAACATCCATCCCTTGTAGCAAGCGATTAACATCTGTGCGTAGGCCTGTAAAAATGATTTGTTCACTAATACCGATTGCTTGAGCTTGTTGTTTAATCTCTTTAAATATTGGTCCATCTCCAACAAGTAAAAGTCGACTCATTGGTTGTTTTTGCAAGACTTCTTTAAAAACAGCTAGAGTAAAATCTTGATTTTTTTCATCAGAAAAACGACCCACTTGACCAATTACAAAATGGTCTGATACTCCTAATTCTTCCCGAATATTTTTTCTAGTGACTGAATCATAAGCAAACTCGGCAGTCTCAATCGCATTTTTAACAACAGTAAAATTGTCTTGCTTAGTAATTGAATTGCCAAAAAAACTTTGGCCAGCTTCTGGTGAACAAGCTAAAAATTCATCCCCAATTAAACGAAATGAGATTACACTTAACCTTCGAATCATACTTGAAATGATTTTAGGTTTTTTATAGTCTAAATGCATACTATGGCTATGGAAAATCACTTTTTGACCACACAGCTTAGCTACGAGCCCATCCACTGCCCTAAATGGGCCCACCACATGAATATGGCTTACTTTGATTGTCGGGTCGGCTTTAATTGCTCTAGCTGTTTCCTGGATATTTTTGAATAGATTTTTGCGCCATGAGACAACCGAGACAATTTCACCACCAAGTTGTTCGATTTCTTGATTGTAATCGCCAACCTCATCTGTACCGATAATAAACTTAAATTGAATTTCTTCACGATTCATGTACCGATAATAGTTCATGACAAAGTTTTCAATTCCGCCACCTTTGTCCATTTTTGGTACAAAGTGAATAATTCTTTTTTGCATAATCCAGACGTCCCCCTTTTCTTGCAAGTTTATTTTGCTGTTTTTAAATAGCAACACCAACATTTTGAATAAATAATTCTACCAAAATAATTCAAAATAAAAAATGTCATCCAAAAAATGATACCGGCTACTCATGGGGATGTCCTTAGAGTAAACCCTCTCTTTTTTATTTGCTTCATCAGAACGGTGAATCTCCGAATTACTGATTTTTTTCTAGCGTTTCAAAATAGTTTACGCTGGCTTCGAAATTGCTAAAATACTTTTCCCCTCGCATATGATCAATCGAGTGCACAATTTGATTCGGACTTGGTAACTGGTAACCGTCCACTAGTTTTTGTAAAATCGTCCTAAAGGCATCTAAGTTCTCCAACTCATATAACTCGCCGTTGACATCGGGAATAATAATATCTTTTGGGCCTACGGGGCAATTAGATGAAATCGCATAAATCCCTGCCGAAATTGCTTCGACTAATACCATGCCAAAACCTTCATATTTAGAAGATAATAATAAGGCAGTCACTGGATGATTAATTACTTGAAACGGATTTTTTACAAATCCGTGAAAAACCACCCGTTCTGAGATGCCTAATTGTTGGCAGTATTCTTGGCAGAGCTCCATGTCAGGACCCGATCCATACAGGTCTAACTGCCAATCACCAGTTACTTGACTCAAGGAATCAAAGATATCTTTCAATCTTTTTTCCTTTTCAAATATCATGCGACCGACGTAAATAAATCTTTTTTTCTCGTCAGAATTGGTTTGGGCGATTACACCGCTCGATTCGTTGACTGGATTGGAAATAAAGCGGATATTTTCTTTAGGCACACCCAACTCCAGATACTGCTCTATTTGACCGGTACTTATTGATAAATGATATTTGGCACCCAAAATTAAATTGTAGGGTAAACCATCAGAATATAAGGACGAATGAATCCAAGAAATCAAGACTGTTTTTTGAAAATTAACTTTAATTAGCCAGTTTAAATAGGTGCATAAATGGGCGTCTAAACAGATAATCGTCTTTGGCTGATATTTGCGGATTATTTTGTTTAAATGATAAATATAAGCCGAGTGTTTGATAATTTTTTTATGGTGCGTCGGTGATTCAACATGGGGAAATTGCGCTAACCAACGATTGTCATCTGATCCATTCATGACGGCAATCATAAAATCTTTCCCTTTGGCTTGATAATATTTAGCCACTTCCGTAGTGACCGTTTCGGTTCCTCCCCTACCTCCCATGTGGGCCAAGACAAATAATGTTTCTACCATGACTTTTTTCCTCCAAAACGATTCATTTAATTTTCCTGTTATTATTTTCTGATTCTACTCATAACGAAGTCGGCTGACTTTTTGAGATTGTTTCGATTTACAATTAAGTACAAAATAACCAAAATAGTATATAAGAAGAAACCTACCAGATAAGAGTAATTCCAGCCGATATAGATGAAAAATAGGACCATTATACATTCCACTATAATATCTCGATAAATAGCAATTGCCATATGCTTTGATAACACCATTTCAGAATAGATACTTCTAAAGCCTAGTAACAACACAATTCCAAAAATGGCTAGGAGTAAGTTTTTCAACAGATAGATTGCCAAGAAAGAAAAGAGAATACTTACTAGAGCACTAACTAGATTAATCTTAAAAATATCTCTTTCTCTGCGCAGTGCCTTTAAGTAAGTATTGGCTAGTAAGTTTACTTTTCCTTCAAAAACGATGATTGGGAATGTAATCGCCATATATTTTAGTGATTCACGATAATCTGGTAACCAAAGATTCAAGATTAAAGCGATTGGAAAATAAGAGAGCATGGCCACAAAAATGACTGGCATTAAGATTGATTTTAGCATGTCATAAACATCTTTGTATTGGTTTTCATCCGTTCTTTTTAGCAAAGGAAAGATTGCGGAACTAATCGCACTAACAAAGGTCATAAGAAAACCTGAGATGCTCATCGTTAAAGAGACTTTCCCAAATGTCTCAAGGTCCCACTGTTTTTGAATTCCGAATCGAATCACACCAATGATGAACAATCCAGCAATATAAGCAAGCTGCGCATTGATACCTGAGGCGATATTCTTATAGATTTCTGAAAATTCATATTTCGGTTTGACTTCTCTTGCATACGTAATCTCTTTACAAACTTTCATTGAAAAAAAGACAGACACTAGCTTGATGATGATATCTAGCAAGACATACCAAATAAAACTATCTAAGCCAAACAAAAGCAAGCAGACAACGAGGAAACCATAACTCACGCGATCTAGTAAAACAATGTGCGAATATTCTTTCATCCGATTCGTCATAAGTAGAATGGATTGAAGAATGAGTCGCGTATTAACAAGTAAGATATTAAAAATCACACTTATATTAATAAATCTTTGATTCGGGTTTGAGGTTGGAACCATGACTGCTACCAACAAAAGGAGTACGATGATGGCTAAATGATAAAGGACATAAGCATTAAATTGACCTTTAAAGCGCCCTTTGTCTAAATGATCATATTCTGCACCACCATATCTTAAATACACCCCATCAGACCAGCCTAAATGAATAAAACTAACATACGGGAGGTAAAACAAATATAATTGATAATAAGCATATTCTTGAACACCCAATTTTTTCGGTAAAAAGAAAGTTACTACGACGGAAATAATTAGGGAAATCAAGTTTGAACTAATTGTATAGTAGATATTTGATAATAATTGTTTTACTTTATTCATTTGCATACCTTTCTTGTCTAATATAGGATGAATGCATCGCCCTTAATTTAAAAATGAGTAGACAAATCTTCAGCACTATATTTAATTTTTTATTTACGATTTGTCAAATTAAGTTAGAATAAAACGTTTCTTGTTATAGCGCTCAAAAATATTTCGATAGGTGTTTTGTAATTCAATGATTTTTTGGGAATATGATTGCGTTGATTGCTTGCACTCGAAATAACTGATTAATCGACTTCTCTAAAATCCATTGATTTCGGTAGTCCATTACGACGAAGAATCCTGTTAGAATTCTCATTTAACGGTCGACTGTCCGCTTGTTATTTAGCCAGCTTCAAATAAATTTTCCAACACTTGGCATAAACATTTAAGCCAAAATTATTTAGAATAAAAAAAGCTATTCTATCTCTTTTAGGAATTTGTTTCGTTGTTTTAAAGAACGCTTCTTGAGAATTAATGTATGCCACTAGCTCCGGTGCATACTGTTGAATGACTTTAGCATCATTTGCCATCACCACTTGATTTAAAGTACTAAAGTAGGCCCACAGTAATCTTCTTTTTGCGGCATAAGTTAATGCAGGATAATTTTGGACTACAAACTGATACATCTCTTTAGTTACGTCAATCATATCCATTTTTTTCGGGTTAAAGGTAACATTTACAATTGAAGTAGCATGGTGAATATAGTAATAAATCGATTTAGAGCCATAAACTACTCTGGTCGCTTGATCAATCAGTTTGTAAGTCGTTGCAGAATCTTCATAAATTTTACCAACTGGGTATTCAATGCCCTCAAATAAAGAAGTACGATACATTTTGCCCCAAGGTCCCATGTCAAATCCATCATCTAACAGCATTCGTTCTAAAGCTCTTTCCTTTGTCATTACAGCGACTTCGCCCGTTGCACGATTTTTTTCCCGGCTGTCAATGATATAAGTATACGCCCCAATCGAGATATCGGCTTGATGTTCAGTGGCCAAGTCAAGTAAATACTTAATATAATCACTTGTTACATAGTCATCTGAGTCAATAAAAGTGAGCCATTCAGCAGTCGCATGCTTTACCCCGGTATTGCGAGCAACCGATACACCACCGTTTGCTTGGTGGATTACTCGGATTCGGCTATCTTGTTTGGCCAGTTCATCACATATTCGCCCACTATTGTCGGTTGAACCATCGTTGACCAAAATAATTTCTAAATCTTTGTAAGTTTGCTTACGAATGCTGTCCACACATTTTTCTAAATAATCTTGGACATTATATACTGGAAGAACAATCGAAACTTTCATTTATTTTTCCTTTCTACTTGCCTTTAAGATCTTGGCGAACTGCTTTAATCGCTGCAGAAAAAACCATATCCATATCATAATATTGATAGTTACCTAAGCGGCCACCAAAGATGACTTGGTCTTGCTTAGCTGCTTCTTGACGATATTCTTTAAATAAATCCATATTTTTTTTATCATTCACTGGATAATACGCTTCTTTTTCTCTTGTCCAATCTTGGGGGTATTCCGTTGTCACCATTGACCAACCTTCATCTGCTTGTTGGTCAAAGTGGCGCCACTCCATTTTGCGCGTATAAGGCGTTTTAGCATCGGTATAATTAATGACGGCATTGCCTTGAACATTATCAGAAGCAATTGCTTTTGTTTCAAAACGCACAGAACGGTATTCCAACTCACCAAATTGGTAATCAAAGAATTGATCAATCATCCCGGTGTAAACAATCCGTGGGAATTCAGCCAGAAACGTTGCTTTATCTGCGAAAAAGTCCGTATCAGTTAAAACATCAATTAACTCACTCGCTAACATTTTATCAAAAATTTTTGTATAACCATCTACAGGTACGCCTTGGTAGCGATGGTTAAAATAATTATTATCAAAAGTAAAACGAACAGGTAAGCGACGAATAATAAAGCTTGGTAACTCAGTAGCTTTTCGTCCCCACTGTTTTTCGGTGTAGCCTTTAATGAGCTTCGTATAAATATCGGTCCCAATTAATGAAATTGCTTGTTCTTCGAGGTTTTTCGGATTTTTTTGAATACCTGCCGCTGTTTTTTGTTCCTCGATTTTGGCTTGCGCTTCCTGTGGTGTCTTCACTCCCCACATTTGGTAGAATGTGTTCATGTTAAAAGGCAAGTTAAATAGTTCCCCTTGATAATTAGCCACTACTTGGTTGATGTAGCCATTAAACTCTGAAAATTGATTGACATATTCCCAAATTTCTTTGTTATCGGTATGAAAAATATGCGCGCCATAGTCATGGACATTGACTCCATGTTCTTTATGCGTATACATATTCCCGCCCACATGCGAGCGTTTTTCAATAATTAATGATCTTTTGCCAACTTTCGCCGCCTCGTGCGCCCAAATTGAACCGTACGGACCAGCACCAACAATTAGATAATCATATTCTTTTAAATTATATTTCATTCTTATCCCCCACTATTTTTATAATAATATCTATCAAAAGAAGTCACTATTTTAGTGTACAAAAAAAAAAGAATTTCACAACATGGTACAGTCAAGTTAAAAACTAAACAATACCAAACGAGGGAATCCTTTTTTTATACCCTAATCAACACAATTTGACATTGATAACAAAGAATTTCTAATTTTAAACAAACAACCCTGGATTTCCTTTGATACTTTTTTATGAACGTGGTACTAACCATCTTTTCTTATAATTAATCAATATAAACAACGTCATCATCATTGAGATTATAGACTGACAAAGCATACATGCTTGCTACTAAGGTGACTGATAATTGCGTATAGGTCATTACTGTTGGATATAATAACAAGACGTAGCAGCCCACAAAGAACAACATGTCAAAATTTTTATTAAAAAATGAAGTTAACAAGATCCGCACAGTCCCAGAGAAGTAAACAAGGACAAAAAGAAGTCCACCTTCTTGTAAAACTTGCGTAAACGTTGACGTATTCCCCGTGCTTAAGCCTAACTCATCTGATTTAAAGCCAATTCCAAAGATCGGGTTTTTAAAAAAATTGTTCCAAGCATTCGAACTGTTTATTTCTCGAATTCGATAACTTTCACCAAAACCCATTTTTTCAACATAAATGTCTCGAACTAAATAGGCAACGACCAGCCCACTGACGCCAATTCCTACTTTTTTAGATAAATCAAACCATTTACTCTTTGACTGAATCGTAACTAGCTTTAATAAAATAATAAGCAGTAAGATAATTTGTCCTGTTGTCGAAAGAGTGGTGTATACCGCAACAGCAATTAGAGAGACAGATAAATAATTCGTGCGTTTTTTTAAAAACATTTCAATGGCTAAACCAAGACACAAGACAAATGCAAATTGAGGCGCTTCTGAATAAATCCCGGTATTTCGACCATTGGCAAAACCTTTGTACCAATCACCTTGAGCGTCAAAGTGAAGAAAAAACCAGTTGTTAATGCTCTTAATTCCGCCCCAATCAATACGGACTCTTGGTAACTGTGGCAGTAAACGCAATGTTTGGCCAAAGAAGAAAAAGAAAAGTGACATCCCTGCTAGAAAGACAACTACTTTCAAAGTGTCCGCAAAGAAGTATTTTAAATTTAATTTATCAATATCAAAATACAATAAAACCATACTTAAAAAAAACGTAAATAAGATTGTTATAATTATACTACTACTTAAATTAATTGAGTTTTTAAAGAAAATGATACGATAAGTAAGCAGCAAAATCATCGCTAAAATAATCGCTAGCATTCTCTTTATGGTCACTTTATTTAAATAAAGTTTATCTTTTCTCATTAATATTAATAAAACTAATACTAATGAGTTCGCCCCGAACATTAGCATATCTAAACTCGGTGTAAAGAGCATTTTAGCATAGACCGATTGCATACTAATGATTGTTAATAATGCGAATAAAAATTGAAACCGACGATACATGCATTTTCTCCATTTTTCCTTAAATTAGTCGAGGGAAACGTTGAAGAAGGTAGTCTTCCCCCTATATTTACAAAGAGTAGACACCTTAGCCCCCTAGTTTAATTGCTGATCCATTTAATATTTTTTCTTAAGAAATTTAGCTTTGAGAAATTTGGTGATTTTTTCATTCCAGTTTTGTTCTTCCATAAACATGACTGGAATTTCAACATACTCATATTGATTCTTCGTTAACCAAACATCTAGTAAAATTTCACTAATCCGACCAAAGACCCGTTGGTGGAAAGGTGAATAGGTTGATATATCTAAACGCTTTTCCAGTTCGAATAAAACTGAAAATAACCATTCACAATAATTATTGAAATATTCATCTTTCATAATAAACATATTAAACATATGGGCCGATTTTCGGGACAGCACTTCCTCAAAGGCTGCGTCATACTCAGGACTTAAATCTTGCAAAACAGCTTTTGTGACCTTTAAATCCTCCGCATAATGCGTATTGGTATAGTGGTTACCAATTGTTTCGATATAATACTTTCTTTTTTGTGGCAAAATAATCGCGTGTTGCTCAGTTAATTGTGTTAAACGCTCACCGTCTAGCACATCTTTAAAGTCGCCTTTTTGAAACATATTTACCGTTTTTTTATTAGAAAAATGGCGCCGATAATGTGCTAACCCTTTATAAGTGGCCGTTGAGTTTTTCCATAGCCAGTATAGGGCCGTTAGTTCGCAAAAATTTAAGTTTTTATCTGAAATATGATCTCCCGTATTATCCTTACTATAGGGAAGTTCCGTTGAATTAATTGCTGCTCCGACTTGAAGCGGTCGATAAATTTTATCTTCTGGCATTTCAAAAGCTTTATGTGTTGCTATAGCTACATCAAATTTCATTTATTTCCATCCTTAATATGCGCCATTTGGTTTAAACATCACACCGACTGTCTTGACCATAATTATCAAATCATTTTTTATACTCATACTTCTGATATAAGATAAGTCTAGTTCAACCATCTCATCAAAACCAACTTCATTCCGACAACTTACTTGCCAAAGTCCTGTGCAACCTGGTTTTACAAGTAAACGTTGTTTGTCGTATTCCGCATAGACGGCTACTTCACGAACTAATGGCGGACGTGGTCCCACAAGACTCATCTCTCCAATTAGCACATTCCATAGTTGAGGGAGTTCATCAATGCTAAATTTACGAATAACTTTCCCCACTTTTGTGATTCTTGGATCTTCTTTCATTTTAAACATGGCACCTTCGACTTCATTCTGTTCGAGGAGTTCGCTTAGTTTATCTTCTGCATCGACACACATCGAGCGAAATTTGTACATTTTAAATGGTTTGCCATTTTTACCAATTCGCGTTTGCGAGAAAAATATCGGTCCATGAGGTTCGTCTTTTTTCATCAAAATTGCAACAACAAGAAACAAAGGGCTGAGTAGTGTCAGGCCAATCAAGCTACCAAAAATATCGATTACTCTTTTAAACATAAACAACACTGATTTGCTATTTAGCTCCCCTTTAATGGCGACACTTGATTTTTGGTAATTTTTTACTTTTCCTTCCATTTCATTTCCCCCTAAAACAAACCGAATTTTTTCTTTTTTGTTAATTTGACCGATGGATAGTTAACAAAATCCCCATTGACTAAATCTTTGGCTACTTGTTGCATCTGCGCGACTTTTTCTTCCCCCTCTAGCTTTTCAATCGCGGCATATGCTTCTTTCAAATAAAAAGTCCTTTTATTTGTTCCATGTGCATCAGAAGCAACCATTTGGACAAGATTTCTTTCGACCATTATTTTCGCTGTTTTTTGAATACTCTTGCCAAAAATACCAACGATACTTGGGGCTGTTAATTGGGCTAAGCAGCCCATTTCTAAATAAGGTAGGAGTAAATCAGGATCTTCGCGAAACTTAGCATTACGTTCGGGGTGGACAATGACCGGGACAATCCCTTGCGCGCGTAAGTCGAAGAAAAGAGCTTCACTGTAAGCTGGTACATCCATCGTGGGAAACTCTAGCAGTAGATAGGTATTCTCAATGTCAGTAAACAACAGTTTATCTGCAGCGAGGTCAGCCATAATTTCCCCCGTCACTCGAACTTCTTGCCCCTCTAATAAAGTTATAGGTATATTTCTTGCATCAAGTTCTGCTTGTAATGAAAAAACAGCCTCAATAATTGACTGCTTATCATTTTCATAGCGGCCATTATTATGGTGTGGGGTACATAGGATATGCGTAATCCCTTGCGAAAGGGCATAACGAGCCATGGCTAGGCTCGCTTCTAAGTCTTCCGCACCATCATCAACTGCTGGTAAAATATGACAATGTAAATCAATCATTGAAGCTCACTTCTTTCACTTATTTTTAATAATAATAATAACCTTGGTCCTTTGTATGGGTTGCACCATTATAAACAGTACCTAAAACGTGCGCATTCACTAGTGTTAAAAGTTCTTTTGCTTTGGTTAGTGACTCTTTATTCGTTACATTTTCACGAATTACAAGTAACGTCCCATCCACTTTCGATGCCATGATTTGGGCGTCTGTCGCGGTGACAACTGGCGGCATATCAAAAATAATAATATCAAAAAATTGTTTTAGTTCGTTCGTGACTTGGTTCATCCGTTGTGAACCGAGTAATTCTGAAGGGTTTGGTGGTTTTGGCCCACTTGGTAAGACACTCAAGTTCTCAACCATCGTTGGTTGGGTTGCTTCCATTGCACTATCATTGGTACTTAATAACGTACTTAGACCAATATTATTATTTAATTGAAACGTTTTATATACCGTTGGTTTGCGCATGTCTGCATCGACTAATAAGACACGTTGCCCCGCTTTCGCAAAAACGATGGCTAAGTTCGCTGAGGTCGTTGATTTCCCCTCGCCTGGCCCGGAAGAGGTGATGACCATCGTTTGCAAGCGACGATCGACTGAAGAAGCAAATTGTAAGTTCGTTCGAATCGTTCGATATTGCTCAGAAACCGGAGAGGTTGGATCGACGAGTGTAATTAACCCGACCGCTTGTGTTTGTGATTCTTTTTTATTTTTCTTCGACATGATGTTCTCCTTTAAACTTTTGCCCGACTGCGGCGCATTGGTTGTTCTTGGTTTACTGGCGTTTTTTGTTGATTTGTTTTTATATTTTTAGGTAACATGGTCGCACTTAATTCTTTTGCGCTCATTTGTGGCACCGTTCCTAAAATTGTTAGTCCTAAAGTTTCATTAACAAAGCGTTGGTCTTTTACCGTACGATCTAAAAATTCGATTAAGAACGAACCCACAACGCCCATGACTAGCCCTAAAATTAAGCCCATCGCTAAATTAAGTTTATTATTTGGTGAAACTGGTCGCGGACTAGCCACCGCACTTGAAACAATTGTAATCTTATCAACGTTGGTTAATATATCTTGGGCTGTTTCTTGAAAGACTGCAGCCGTCACATTCGCAATTGTTTCAGCTTTTTTGGCATCCGCATCGGTTGCTTGAATTGAAAACATTTGTGAATCTTGGGCCTGAACCACTTTTAGTGCTTCTTTAATTTCAATTGGTGTCATTTTGATATTGTAATCATTACTTAGTCGGTCTTGCACCTCTTGGGCTTGGGCATCGCCTTGTAAAATAATATCTTTATAAGTATTTAACATTTGTAAATTGAAACTGATATCGTTCACATTACTTGTCTCTGCTTGCGGCAGCGAAACAATCAATTGCGCTCGTGAGCTGTATTTTGGGGTGATCAGAAAGAAGGTTACTACTCCGGCTAAAGCAAGGCCGATAAACGTACTCATTAAGATTGTTGCAATATGTTTTCGTAAAATATCAAATATTTCTTTTAAACTGATTTTTTCTTCCATGGGTCTCTCCTTAATATGAGTGAGGCTTATTTTCTCACCTTTTACTCCGTTTCAACCTGGGTTGAACTTGGGGTTGCGCTTGGTGTAGTTATTTCTGGTTCCGAACTTTGTCCTGAATCTGGCGTTGGTGTAGGCACTGGCGTTGGATTCGGTGTTGGTGTTGGTACCGGTGTTACTGGTGTGGCTGGTGTATAATAATTATTGTTTTGATTATTTGGTGTTTGCGGCGTGGTTGGTACGTAATAGTTGTTATTTTGATTGGCTTGATTATTTGATGTTGCCGGCGTGGTTGATTCCGTTGTTTGCGTATCACTTGTTTCAGTCATCGTTTGCGTTTTTGTTTCAACGGGTGTCACGCTCAATTGTGCCAGTTGCTCCGTTAGCGCGGTTTGCCACTCGCTACTTAAGACTTGACTAATTTTAGTTGCCAAATCATCAATATCTGCTTGAGTGATCATCGTTGCTTGTTCGGCGAGGGCTTGGATAGCTTTTTGAATGGCATCAATTTCATCCCACTGCTTTTGGGCTTGGGCTTGATAGGTCACCATATTTTCATACCACTGATTGGTCGTTGGATATTGAGCCAAGGTTTCAGCTAATTTTGTTAATTGGTTTTCAGTCACGGTCTGGTTTAAAATGTATGTGTCTTCTTCAATCGTTTGGAAGTCAGCAATTGGGGCTTCGAAAAATTCATTCAATTGTGTTTGAGCATCTATTTGTATTCGAATTCCCGCTAACGCTTGTTGTAGCGCATTGCTTTTTTCAGTATACGTTGTTGCTTTTTTTTCTTTTGAAAAATCGCTTAATTTCTCGACTTCATTTTCTAGTTTTTCTACCTCTTGAAGGGTTATTTCTAATTTTAAGAAGCCTGCTTGCTCATCGATAAAAAGATTGTTTAGTTGTTTTTGCAATCGTTCTAATTTTACTTGTTCGCTTTGTACGCTCGTTACAGCCACACTACTTGTCTCTTGTGCTTGACTACGCGTCATTTGTGAACCTAGAAAAATCACCACAATCGAAAGCAAGCCAGTCAAAAAGACTGCGCCCCATTTGTATTTTTTGTTCAACAAGGGTTCTCCTCATTTCTATTTCTATTTCTATCTTTATCTAATTAATATAAACCTAATTGTTTAGCCACTTCATCAACTACTTCGTTAAATTCTGATTGCCACTCTGAATTTAGAATTTGGTTAACTTGATTGACTAACTCTAAGTAATCATAATAGTTCATATTTGGTGCGAGTGTGCCGTCTTTAATTATAAAATCAATACTCGCTTGAACGGCTGCAATCGCATCTAATTGCCCTTGTGCATTATCTAAATAAGCCGTCATATTTTGTTGCCAGGCATCTTCGGGAAATAAGGTTAAATCTTCTCGAATCGGTGCCAGTTCTTCAGTGGTTAATTCCTTTTTGATTGCAACCGTTGCATCAACGGTTTGCCAATCAGTGATTTCCGTAACGAAAAAATTTTGGATTTTAGTTTGGATTGAAAATTTATCGGCAACCAATTGGAATTGTTCTTTTAGCTGTTGCTTTTCTTTTTCAAGGTTTTGATTTCCTTCTGGCAAATCTTGGCTCTCGATTGCAAAATCTGCCGCAGTCACTTTGATTCTTGCAAGACTCGCTTTTATTTGATCGATTTCTATTTGCGTTAAGTCTGCTCTTAGAAACACCTGATTTTCATCAATAAAAGTCGCACTTAATTTTTCTTGGATTTTTTGTAATTGTAGCTTTTCATTTTCAACACTGGCTGCTGCTTGCTCAACTTTTTGTTGGTATTGCTGTTGTTTATTTTTTTGTAGGCCAATATAGTTGATTCCTATTGCCAAGCCAGCAAAAGCAACCACACCCAGCCATTTCAATTTTTTATTTTTACTCAACAATTATTC
This sequence comes from uncultured Enterococcus sp., assembly GCA_964398695.1. Classification (GTDB taxonomy): domain Bacteria; phylum Bacillota; class Bacilli; order Lactobacillales; family Enterococcaceae; genus Enterococcus_I. Next base: position 15,612 of record CAYNOA010000020.1, read on the forward strand.
CGTGATCAAGTAAGGTTCGCGCTAGCAAGAACCGATTATTTTGACCCGACGGAAGTCCCCTCCTCTTACTCTTATTTCTATTTAAATTAAGTTTCACAATAAATCGATTTTAAATAAATAGAAGCGATAAACATACTCTTACTGAGTATACAAAAAACCTACCCAAATTAACAGGCTTTTGTG
>CAYNOA010000021.1:0-2141 GCA_964398695.1 uncultured Enterococcus sp.
ACGCTTTGTTGAACACTCTCAGCGATGAAGAGTTCGAGGTGTTTGTGAATTCGTTGAGCGAGGACGAGTACAATGCGCTCAATGAGCATATGAACGCACTCATCGCCGCCGCAGAGGATGAAGGTATCGTCGACTATGTCTACAGTGCAGTTAACTTTACTAACGTCGCGCCACTTGTAGAATGGCCTGCGGTAACCCCAACAAGGGGCGCATACAGCTTGAACGCTACGGGAGACGGTGAACAAGCCGGCGACGATAACGGTCTTGTGTTGTCCAATCTTTTTTTAATTCCATGTTCAATCTCCTCGTAAGCGTATTCTTAAAGCAAGCATAAAGCAAGTTTGAAAAAATGTCAAACGTTTATCATTTATAATTGGAGTTTGGCGAAGACCTTTAATGATTGACTGGTTTTTTTCAGATAAATATTGAAAAAACAATTGTCAAACGTTTGACAATTTCTAAAACCTATGGCATAATTTGAAAGTGTAAAGCGATTACATTTTTCGTGACATAAAAAAAGAAATCATCCAAGGAGGAGTCATCATGGATCACAAAAAAGTGGCAAAAGAAATCGTCAAGGCATTAGGTGAAGACAACATACAAGCAGCCGCTCACTGCGCCACTCGCTTAAGATTAGTACTAAAGGATATGAGTCGTGTCAATCAAAAAGCGTTAGACAATAACGAAGGCGTCAAAGGAACGTTTGAAGTCAATGGACAATATCAAATTATCATTGGTGCAGGCGACGTCAATAAAGTTTATGCAGAATTGGTTCAATTAACAGGGGTCAAGGAAGCCTCGACCGATGATTTGAAAAAGGTCGCCGCCGAAGGTAAAAAATCAAATCCTGTGATGGATTTGATTAAAGTCCTCTCTGATATTTTTGTACCAATTGTTCCGGCCTTAGTCGCGGGTGGTTTGTTGATGGCAATTAATAACTTATTAACGGCTCAAGATTTATTTGGTCCATTATCTGTTATTGAAATGTTTCCACAATTAACCGACTTAGCTGCCATTATTAATTTACTAGCAGCTGCTCCTTTTGCCTTTTTACCAATTTTAGTTGGTTTCTCGGCAACACGTCGTTTTGGTGGGAACCCTTATTTGGGGGCGGCCATGGGGATGGTGATGGTAATGCCAGACTTAGTCAACGGTTATGGCGTGGCCAATGCGATTGCAGAAGGTACGATGCCTTATTGGAATGTTTTTGGTTTAGAAATTGCACAAGCTGGTTACCAAGGTTCGGTGTTACCCGTCTTAGCTGTTGCCTGGATTTTAGCCAATTTAGAAAAATTCTTCCATAAAAAAATTCCAAGTGCTTTTGATTTTACTTTTACCCCAATGTTAGCGATTATCATTACCGGTTTTCTAACCTTTACGGTAGTGGGACCTGTGATGCGTGGGGTCGCAGATGGTATTACGAACGGTCTCGTTTGGTTATATAGTTCGACTGGGGCCTTTGGCTTAGGGATTTTTGGTTTATTCTACTCACCAATTGTGATTACGGGCTTACACCAAAGTTTCCCGGCAATTGAAACAACCTTATTAGCGGATATCGCTAAAACGGGAGGTTCCTTTATTTTCCCAGTGGCGTCAATGGCTAACGTGGCCCAAGGAGCCGCAACTTTAGCGATTTTGTTTTTAACGAAAAACGAAAAACAAAAGAGTTTAGCGACTTCGGCTAGTATTTCAGCCTTGTTAGGAATTACTGAACCAGCCATTTTCGGGGTCAACTTGAAACTAAAATTCCCTTTTATTTGTGGAATGATTGCGGCTGGGGTGGCAAGTGCCTTTATTGGTTTCTTCCAAGTATTAGCGGTGGCGATGGGGCCTGCCAGTGTCATTGGTTTCATCTCAATTGCACCAAAATCAATTCCATACTTTATGATTGGGATTGCGATTAGTTTAGTTTTAGGCTTTACCTTAACGTATCTTTACGGTAAAAAGAACATTGGTTTGATTATTGGTGAAGAAGTAGCAGAAGTTGTGGCTAGTGATGTAGCAGAAACGAGCGTAGAAACGAATGTTACAGCTACAGATGCACAAACAGCGGAAGTGTTATTTGCGCCAGTCAAAGGGCAAGTGGTGGCATTAAATGAAGTGCCTGACCCGGTTTTTTCTTCTGAAATGATGGGGAAAGG
>CAYNOA010000021.1:2151-15720 GCA_964398695.1 uncultured Enterococcus sp.
ATTGCGATTGAACCCACGGAAGGGATTGTTTATGCCCCAGCTGACGGTGAATTAACGGTCGTCTTTCCAACGAATCACGCTTATGGTTTGAAAACAACAGACGGTGCGGAAATCTTAATCCATGTCGGCATTGATACCGTACAACTAGAAGGTAAAGGTTTTACAAGCACGAAAAAAGTTGGCGACCAAGTGAAACAAGGTGAAATCTTAGGAACATTTGAAATTGAGACCATCAAGGCGGCCAATTACGCGCCGGTTACGATGATGGTAATTACCAACTCGGTTACGGATAACTTAACGATTGAGACACTCGTTCAAGGTCAAGTCAGTGGTAGGGATCAACTCTTAAAAGTAACGAAATAAAAACAAAGGACTGCCTTTTTAGCTAAAAGGCGGTCTTTTGTTTTGAATTTTTTTGAAAAATTCGGTACGCTTGTTTTACAATGGTAGTGAAAGGGAAAGATAACAACAGGTTCATAAGGTTCTCCTCTAAAAATTGGAAGATTAAAACCTTAAATATAAGATACAAGGAGTTAAACCAATGACCATCGCAGAAATTAGACAAGCCATTATGCAAGACCCGGCCAATCAAGCAATGACCGCTCAAGGTTGGCAGCCGATTTTTACTGCTCATCCCGAAACAAAGATTTTATTAATCGGCCAAGCCCCAGGGATCAAAACCCAATTAAAAGAAGACGTTTTTCGTGATCAAAGTGGCAAAAGACTGCGCCAGTGGCTCGATATCACCGAAGAAACCTTTTATGAATCAGGAAAAATTTCGGTGTTACCGCTTGATTTTTATTTTCCGGGAAAAGCGAAAACCGGCGACTTACCGCCGCGTTTAGATTTTGCGAAAAAGTGGCACCCATTATTACTGCAAGAGATGCCCCAAGTAGAGTTAACCATTTTAATTGGCCTTTATGCACAAAAATTTTACTTACAAGATCGAGCCAAAAAAACTTTAACCGCCACCGTTCAAGCCTACCAAGAATATTTACCAGAATATTTTCCACTCCCACATCCATCCCCGTTAAATGTGCGATGGTTTAAAAATAATCCTTATTTTGAAACCGAGATGGTGCCAGCCTTACAGACCTTGGTGCAGAAAGTTTTGAGGTGATCCGAGTATGACGAAACAAGTGAAAGTGAAAATAGCGAAAGCCCAAGTAATGGTTGTTAGTGGGGTAACGGCTGGTGGGAAAACGACTTTAATTCGTGCTTTAAATGAAGCCTTACCGGGAAGTCTCGTGTTATCCTTTGACGATTATAGTATTGATGCTTTACCGTCGGCCCCGCCCATTGACACGCCGGTAAAAGAAGCCGTCAATCAGTATGATATTCAGCAATTAATGGCCGACTTTTTTCAAGTTAGAGAAACCGCGCCAATCATTTTGATTGATTTTCCTTTTGGGTATACGCATCAAGTATTAGCGCCTTATATTGATTGGGCGATTTATGTGAAAACACCCCTGGATATTTGTTTAGCTAGGCAAATTTTGCGTGACTACTCAAATAACCCGGCCGAAGAAATCCGACAATACCTTCAAACCTACTTAACATTTATTCGACCAATTATCGTGGACCATGAGGCCTTTGTCAGCGCCCATGTCGATTTTTTAGTTGATGGGACGTTGGCAATCGAACAACAAGTAGCGATAGTGCTAGAAAGTATCAAAAAAGGCTAGGCATTTCTTTTTGCTTTTAAATGAAAAATAACTTAAAATAAAGGTATAGATAAAGAAGAAAGGATTGAGTCTGATGAGTTTATTGAAATCGGCAGTTAAGTATAAAGCAGCTAAAAAAGTAACGGATAAAGCACTGGGTGACGGCATCGTTTCAACCGTTGCAGCAACAAAGATTGTTAAACGTAGCAATGAACGTAGCCGCCAAAATGCGAAAAAGCGTGGGAAATAATGGTAGACTTATTGTGAATTTTACTTTTTACCTCTAACAGTTTTCTAAGAATAAAAAAGTAAATAACGCCCCAAGCACCAATTGCGCGTTTCTTTAGAAATATTTTGACCGCTTCTTTTAAGTATTTTCAAGTAGTTCCCTTTATTTTTGTAAGAAGTTTTTGCATGAGAGTAAATCAAAAAACCTCGACAAAGTTTGATATGCGCCCCTCATCGTAGACACTAGAAAAAAGCAAAAATTCTAGTCTACTATGAGAGGAGTATATCAAATCAACTCGAGGTTCTTTTTATAGACAACCCACGATAAAAAGCCGTCAGAGTAGAAAGTATCCCAAAGCAAAAGGCAACAAAATACCATTGCTGAGAAAAACCAAGCAACATGAGTAACAATGCGCTGAGTTGAATGCGGCGTAGTCCCTTCGTTGACATCAAATTTTCTCCTTTTTTGACCATGTAATATTTCAATTGTACCATACCAAAATGTACTTTTATAAAGAAAAACAATCGTAAAGCATAGGAATTACCAATTATCTATTTTGCTTATTTCATGGTATGGTTGGAAGGAAATCAATGAAAATCAAGCTTTTACAATTGATTTTTCAGACAATTATGTTAATATAAAACAAATTTCAAATGGGGTGAAATGAATGACGAATCGACCAGCGAAAAAACAAAATAATAAAATGTGTGACATGATGGCGATACGCTTTCATGTTCTTTGGCAACCCATTCGATAAAAAACGAATGATTTCAATTTGCGAAAGGACTCGATGCTTTTTTATCGGGTCTTTCTTTTTTTTACGAAATAAAAGGAGGGATTTACATGAATATCCAACAATGTCGTTATGTCGTTGCAATCGCCAAAGCCGGTAGTTTTAGTGAAGCAGCCAAACAACTTTACGTCACCCAACCAAGTTTATCAAGTGCGGTGAAAGATCTAGAAGAAGAGTTAGAAGTGCCATTGTTTACACGTTCAAAATCAGGCGTGCACTTAACCGAAGAAGGTGTAGATTTTTTAGTTTACGCCAATCGTATTTTAGATCAAGTCGACTTATTAGAAACGCACTTCCAAGCCAACTACAAAAAGGATTTTACGATTACCACCCAGCGTTATGACTTTTTATCCCAACCTTTTTTAAAAGTGATGCATCAATTTAAAGAAGAATACCAGAATTTTCATTTAGTGGAAACAACGACTTTGAAAAACATTGAAAGTGTTCGTGACTTTAAAAGTGAGTTAGGCATTTTATATTTAAACAAAGACAACCGGCGGGTCTTGGAACGTTATTTCCAACAAGAAGAGTTAGATTTTGAACCATTGGGGCAATTTCAAACGCAAATCTTCTTAAAAAAAGACCATCCGCTGGCGTTTAAAGAAATAATTTATCCCCAAGAATTATTGAGTTATCCCCAAGTTCGCTTTAGTCAAGAAAATCAAACGGCACCGGTCTTTAATGAAGATCCGATTGAAGCGTTTGAGCATCAACCGGTAATGTATACCAATGACCGTGGCACCTTAATGAATCTGTTATGTGAATCGGATGCCTATGCTTCTGGATTAGGGATTGTGGATAGTTTTATCAATGAGCATATTGTCTTAAAACCATTAGCGGATGCAACCACTCATACGTTAGGCGTTATCACGAATAAAAAGAGAAAACGAACGCCAATTGCCAAAAAATTTATTGAAGAAGTGAAAGCAACGTTAGCGAAACGAGACAAGGGTTCTTTGATATAAAAAGGCCATATTTTTGTCTATCGGTGGATAAAGGGTTATACTAAAAAGTGTAATAAATGAATCAATGAGGAGAGGATGACATGTCAGAATACAAAATTCCAAAAATTTGGGAATGGCACGAGGAAGTCAAACGCACGGGGAATCGTCCCGATGCCGGGAGTCGCTTTGAACAAAAATTACCAGTTGGCACGGCCCCCTTACAAGTTTATTCATTAGGAACCCCGAATGGCATCAAAGTGACCATTATGCTTGAAGAACTCAAAGCAGCCGGTGTAAAGGCCGCCACTTATGATTTATATAAAATTAATATTGGTAATGGAGATCAATTTGGTAGCGATTTTGTCGCAATAAATCCCAATTCCAAAATTCCAGCATTAATGGATTACTCAGGTGAAAAACCAATCCGTGTCTTTGAATCGGTTTCGATTTTAGTTTACTTAGCAGATAAATTCCATCATTTTTTACCAACAGATTTTGCTAAACGTACCGAAGCGATGAACTGGCTCTTTTGGCAAACCGGTGCGGCGCCTTTTGTCGGTGGTGGATTCGGGCACTTTTTCCATTATGCTCCAGAGGCACTTGAATACCCCATCAATCGCTATACGATGGAAACCAAACGCCAATTAGATGTGTTAAATCAACAACTGGCCGATAAAAATTACGTGACAGGCGACGACTATTCGATTGTCGACATGGCACTTTGGCCTTGGTACGGTCGTTTAGTTCAAGGTGAACTGTACAGTGGTTCGGCTGAATTTTTAAACGTCAAAGCATACCCGCATGTGCTTGCTTGGGCAGAAAAAATTGCCCAACGTCCAGCTGTGATCCGTGCATTAGCCGCGGATTATCAGGAAATTGAGTAGAAGAAGAAAAAAACACGTAGTTCAAACAGAACTGCGTGTTTTTTATTCCGTATCAATAATCTCAATCCCCATAATTTTAAAATGGCCGTTACGCACGAGTTTGATGGTTAGCTTGGCCAATTCGTTAGGTGGCATGGTGCTATCGCTACGAACCCACCAACGAATCGTACCGATAAAAATAGATAAAATGTATTCAATAATCAGTTCAAGTGGCACTTCAACCGGATCGGCTGTGATGCGAATTTGTTGTGAAATCCCAGGGTGTTCATTCATAATTTTTTCGACAAGTGCATTGTGTAAAGGATCGATACCAGAAATTTTCATAATAGCTAAAAAGAATTTTCTATTTTTATGAATGGTTTCATAAATACTTGTAAAAAGGAGTTCAATTTGTTTGACGTCAATTTTATTATCTATCGATACATAATTTGGGGGTAAGTCACCGAAAACACTTGCAATCGCTGCTTGGAAAGTGGCGTCATAAAGGTCGGATTTGTCTTTAAAATGCGCATAGAACGTGGCGCGATTGACCATCGCCAAGTCTGCAATTTCTTGAACTGTTATTTTGTCGTAATCTTTTTCGGCAATTAAAGAAACAAACGCATCTAAAATCATTTTTTTTGAACGAAGTACGCGTAAATCTGTTTTTTTCATCCGAATTTTCTCCTTTTTATTCTCTTCTGTTTGTAGTATAACAGACAAATTGTTTAATATCCAACAAGTGTTTGTCTAAGAAAATGCGAAGTTATTCAACAAAATTCTTTGAATTGTTGCTTATTTGACAATCGTTTGTCGATTGTTGGTTGTAATTTATTTTTAACAATTTAAAATAGAATGTAAGAATTAATAAAAAATAGTTAAATATTCAACAATCTTTTTTCTAAATTTAGAGGTGAAATGAAGATGGTATTACGTTCAGGTATTGATGTAGGGTCAACGACAGTGAAACTAGTCATTTTAGATGAGAAAAACGAAATGCTTTTTTCAAAATATGAACGACACTATTCCAATATACAAGTCGCAACCAATCAAATGCTAAAAGATGCGCAAGCGGTAGTCGGTAACCAAGTGCTGACCATGAGTATCACCGGGTCTGGTGGGATGGGACTAGCAGATGGATTGGACATTCCTTTTATTCAGGAAGTGATCGCTTGTACACGAACCGTCGAAGAAGTGATTCCAGAAACAGACGTAGCGATAGAACTTGGTGGCGAAGATGCGAAAATTACTTTTTTCGAAGGGGCACTAGAACAACGGATGAATGGGAGTTGTGCAGGTGGTACAGGAGCGTTTATTGATCAAATGGCGGCTTTGCTAAAAACCGATGCCACGGGTGTCAATGTACTGGCTAAAAATTATGAGACGATTTATCCGATTGCTTCACGTTGTGGGGTATTTGCTAAAACCGATGTCCAACCTTTAATGAATGAAGGGGCCGCCAAAGAAGACATTGCAGCCAGTGTTTTTCAAGCGGTCGTCAATCAGACCATTGCCGGACTTGCCTCTGGTCGTAAAATAAAAGGCAAGGTGGCGTTTTTAGGCGGACCGTTATTTTTCTTATCCGAATTAAGACAACGATTTATCGAAACGTTAGACTTGTCAGCCGATGAAATTATTTTTCCAGAAAATCCGCAATTTTTTGTGGCATTGGGAGCCGCCTTTTATTCGGAAGAAGCCCAGCCGAGGACATTGGCAGAGTTACTTGAGCGTTTAAACGACGAACCATCGACCGTGTTAAAAACATCCAATCGCTTGCCAGCGCTATTTGAAACAAAAGAAGCGTTACAAGCATTTCGCAAAAGACACAACCAGGCACTCGTGAAGGAAAAACCACTTGCGCAACATACTGGACCAGTTTTTTTAGGAATTGATGCGGGTTCAACGACAACGAAAGTAACGTTAATCGATGAAAATGGTTACTTGCTTTATTCTTATTACGGCAATAACGAAGGACAACCGTTAGAAACGACAATTTCTGTCTTAAAAGAAATGTATCAAGTATTACCTGAAACTGTTTATATCGCCAATTCGGCCATTACTGGTTACGGGGAACGTCTTATTCAGCACGCTTTAAAAGTGGATATTGGAGAAGTCGAAACCGTCGCCCATTACAAAGCAGCCAATTATTTTCAACCAGGAGTTGATTTTATTTTAGACATCGGTGGGCAAGACATGAAGGCGATGACAATCAAAGAAGAAGCTTTATCTGCCATCCAACTCAACGAAGCTTGTTCTTCGGGCTGTGGTTCTTTTATTGAAACATTTGCGAAATCGTTAAATTATAATGTCGTTGATTTTGCTCAAGCGGCCATTGAAGCTCAATACCCGGTTGACCTAGGGTCGCGTTGTACCGTATTTATGAACTCCAAAGTTAAGCAAGTCCAAAAAGAAGGGGCTACGGTTGGTGAAATCTCGGCCGGTTTGTCTTATTCTGTCATTAAAAACGCCCTTTACAAAGTGATTAAATTACGGCGGCCAGAAGAGCTAGGCGAAAAGATCGTCTGTCAAGGGGGAACTTTTTATAACGAAGCCGTGTTGCGAGCGTTTGAATTATTAACCGGTCGTGAAGTGGTCCGCCCGTCTATCGCCGGTTTAATGGGTGCTTACGGTTCAGCACTCATTGCTTTAGAAAATTATGAGCCAGGGGTTGCGTCATCTTTGTTATCTTTTGAAGAACTAGCGGCCTTTACGTCAGAAAAAGCACTGACCCATTGTGGGTTATGTGAAAATAATTGTATGTTGACCATTACGATGTTCTCTGATGGTCGTCAGTTTGTGACTGGTAATCGTTGTGAACGAGGGACCCGTATCAAAATTAAAAAAGAAGAGAAAAAAATTAATTTAGTTGATTATAAGTATAAACAGTTATTCAAATACCGATCTTTACGAAAAAAAGAAGCCACACGTGGAGAAATTGGTATTCCAAGAGTATTAAATATGTATGAAAACTACCCGTTATGGCACACTTTTTTCAGTGATTTAGGTTTTCGGGTGAAACTTTCTCCGCGGTCAAACAAAGAGATTTACGAAAAAGGGCTAGAAACGATTCCAAGTGACACGGTTTGCTATCCAGCCAAAATTTCTCATGGACACGTTCAATCGCTAATTCAAGAAGGGGTTCCGTTGATTTTTTATCCAGGGGTTGTTTATGAACTTCAAGAATCAACAACAGCCGAGAATCATTTTAATTGTCCGATTGTTCAAAGTTATCCCGATGTGCTACGTAACAATATCGATGAAATTCGCGAAGGCAAAGTGGACTACCGCAATCCGTATTTGAATTTAGCCAATCAAGCTTCAGTGGCGGAAAACCTGTTTCATTGTTTCAGTGACTTAGGCATTACCCGAACAGAAATTGAAGAAGCACTGACGCGTGGTTATGCCGAGCTTGAAGCGTTTAAAGCCGATATTCGTTTGCAAGGGGAAGAAACCTTGAGACGATTAAACATGAGCGGAGAAAGAGGCATTGTTTTAGCAGGACGTCCGTATCACGTCGACCCTGAGATTAATCATGGTATTGCACAAACCATTACCCAAGAAGGGTTTCATGTGTTAACGGAAGACAGTATTTCTCACTTGTCTGATGTCGGCAATTTGCGCGTGGTGAACCAGTGGGTGTATCACTCACGTTTGTATGCGGCAGCAAACGTGGTCGCAAAAACAAAAAACCTAGAAATGGTGCAATTAAACTCTTTTGGTTGTGGTTTAGATGCGATTACGACCGATCAAGTTGAAGAACTTTTAAATAAAAAGGGCAAACTCTTTACCGTCTTAAAAATTGATGAAGGGGCCAATCTTGGAGCCGTTCGGATTCGAATTCGTTCCTTAAAAGCCGCAGTAAATGAACGAGAGAAAAACAATTACCAGCCAATCATTCATTTTGAGGAGCCAGAAAAAATTATCTTTACCAAACAAATGCGTAAAAAACATACCTTGTTATTACCAATGCTAAGTCCCATTCATCAAACGGGCCTACTAGATGTTGCGCTAGATGCTTCTGGCTACAATGTGGTTTGTCTACCTGCGATGGACAAGGGCGCAGTGGATGTCGGTTTACGCTTTGTGAATAACGATGCGTGTTACCCAGCCGTGATTTCAATTGGTCAACTGGTAAAAGCTTTACAAAGTGGTGAATATGATTTAGATAACGTGAGCGTGATGATGACGCAAACCGGTGGGGGATGTCGGGCAACCAACTATATTCCGCTACTTCGCAAAGCGTTAAGTGATGCTGGGTTTCCGCAAGTTTCGGTGGTCTCCATTTCACTAGGTAATAAAGGGGTCGAAACCAATCCAGGCTTTAAATTTACGTTGCCAATGTTAAAACGCGTGATGGTCGCGGTCCTTTATGGCGATTTATTCGAACGCTTGGTTTATCGTACGCGACCTTATGAAATTAATCCCGGCGAAATCGATGCGTTACACGAAGAATGGCTGAAAAAAGTGGAGAAAAATGTGCGCAATGGGTCGTTATCATTGTTTAATAAAAACATGAGGCGAATCGTACAGTCCTTTGATACGGTAGCCATTTCAGACGAAGTAAAACCAAAAGTCGGAGTTGTTGGCGAAATTCTAGTCAAATACTCTCCAACTGCTAATAATGACATTGTTCACCTACTTGAAGCAGAAGGAGCCGAAGTAGTGGTTCCGGATTTAATTGGTTTTATGAGTTACTCTTTATACAATCAAATTTGGAAGTCTAAAAATCTTGGTGCGCCAAAGAAAAATAAAGCCTTAGCTGAATTTGCCATTCATCTAATTGAAACCATCCAAAAAGACATGTCTAAAACACTGAACAATTCAGTTCGATTCCATGGCATCCATTCGATTTATCAATTAGCTGAAGATGCGAGCAAAATATTATCAATTGGCAACCACACCGGGGAAGGTTGGTTCTTGACTGGTGAAATGATTGAGTTGTTGAAAACAGGTGTGGATAACATCGTTTGTATGCAACCTTTTGGCTGTCTACCAAACCACATCGTTGGCAAAGGCGTCTTTAAAGAACTACGCCACCAATACCCAAAAGCCAATATTGCGGCCATTGATTACGATCCAGGTGTTTCAGTTGTTAATCAATTAAATCGCATCCGTTTAATGATGGCTACCGCCAATAAAATGCTCAAACAAGAAATGAGTGTTTAAGTAAAAAGATTCATTGCGGCTTTCTTCTTTAGCCGTCGGTTGATTAATCAACCGATACAAAAAACCTCCTTGTTTTTGTCTTTCTGACAGAAACAAGGAGGTTTTTAAGTCGCTTTAAGCATTCTTGGCGATTTCGCGGCGAATGGCAAGAGATAAAGCCAAGGCAATGGCAGATAACCCAGAGAAAACGAGCATCGCGGTGGCGTAAGAACCAGAGGCATCGGTAATCGTTGAAAGTAACACGGGTCCAACCATACCAGCTAACGCCCACGCTGTTAGGACATAGCCGTGAATGGCTGCAACTGCTTTACTACCAAAAATATCACTAATATAAGCCGGAACGGATGAGAACCCACCCCCATAACAAGTGATAATTAAGAAAAGCAGTACGTCAAACAAGAGTGGCGAACGGGTAAAGTACAAACCGATAAAAGCGGCGACGTTAATTGTAAAGAAAGTCGTAAAGACGTTTGGCCGCCCAATATAATCTGAAATCGTCGCCCAAACAAAACGCCCACCACCATTGAACAGTCCCATAATCGCGACCATTGTTGCGGCCGTTGCGGCGGACATCCCGGTTGATCTTTGTGCGAGCGGAGAGGCGGCTGAAATTAAAGCGATGCCGCAAGTGATGTTGATAAAGAGCATAATCCAAAGCATCCAAAAGCGTTTTGTTTTAACGGCTTGATTGGCCGAAAACTCAGGCTCATCTGCTAGGGTTACTTTATCCCTTGAAACGTTTTCTTTAAAACCAGTCGGTGTCCAACCAACAGGCGGTTTTTCTAAATACTGGGCAGAAAGAAACATAATCGTAAAAAAGACTGCCCCTAAAATATAGAAAGTTTTTGATAAACCAACGGTAGCCATTAAGACTTCTGCAATCGGTGTAATGATTAAAGTCGCAAAACCAAAGCCCATAATTGCCATCCCTGTTGCGAGTCCACGACGATCAGGAAACCAAGCCATCATCGTTGAAACCGGTGTTACATAACCAGTACCAAGGCCAATCCCACCAATTAAGCCATAACTTAAATAAAGCATAGGTAGTGACTCCCAACTAATCGCTAGCCCCGTTAAAGCAATTCCTGAACCAAAAAAAACCGAAGAAATCGTCCCGGTAATTCGGGGTCCGTACTTGTCCGTTAAGTGCCCCATAAAAGCTGCTGAAAAGCCTAAACAAAAAATGGCTAAACTAAAAGCAAATGAAATCTGGCTATCTGACCAATGAACGAGTGCTTGAATTGGATTTGTATAAATGCTCCAAGCGTAAGCGGAACCAATTGACAAGTGAAAAATCACACCAGTTAGGGCGATTAACCATCTGTTTTTTATTTTTACGCTTTGTTGTGAAACGTTATTCATTAAATTCCCTCCATTATTGTTGTTACTCACTGCTTTAGTATACCTGATTAAAAAAAATATGGAATAGGAATGTGAAAGAATTCATCAGTTTATTACGAAAGAACGGACCGTATATTCGTAAAAGATTTTTCTGTTATTTAATTGAAATTCCATCTGCTTTGAAAACGGTTTATTTCACAAAGGTGTTTTTTGAAGACAACTCAAATTATTGTATTTTTATTTTTTTAAAATGATATTTGTTTTTTTATTTCTTTTTGTAAGTCAACGATCCGATTCTAGCTTAGAAAGTTCGTAAATTTCTCCTCAAAAAAATTTACAGAATTTTATAGAATAAAGAAAAGCAGGCGTGCTGCGTATTTTCAAAATAATTGGGCTAAAAAGGAAGTTTCGTCGAATGGAATTTGCTAAAATAAAAGAAAAAGAGCAAATGAGGAATCAAGATGTCCATTATAACCTTATCCAAAGCAACTATAGAAGAAGAAATACCTTTAATGCAAATCTTTGAAGAAGCAAAACCATCTTTTCAACAAATAGCAGGCCGCGATCCATTACCCCCACTTATCAGTACCAATGACTGGATTCCAGAAGTTCCACACGCGGCTTGTCATTGTCTCAGTATTTATTACGCCAGGAAAATCATTGGTTACTTATGGGTCTTTGATGATTCGCCAACGAGTTTTTATGTGTTTCATTTTTATTTAAAAGAAAGCTATCGTGGATTGGGGTTGGCCCGTCTGGCGATGCGCGAGCTAGAAAGAAACTACGACCCACAAAAATTAGCGACGGCTGAATTGGTCGTTTCTACGAAAAATGTGGCAGGTTTAAAATTTTGGACGGCCATCGGTTTTGATCGAATCATGCATGTATATGAGACGGACACCCTTGGCTCAAAGGCCGTTGAATGGAAATTGCAAAAACAAATTAACCCGGCCGAAAAAGAACGTGTGCACTTATTGCCAGTGACTCAAGCCAATGCCTCCTTAGGCGAAAAATTACAAGTAAACCAAGCCCAAAAAGACGCCAATTTCGTCTTAAGTGTACCTGAAGCGATTCTTGCGGCCAATGAGTGCCCGTTTGCAAAAGCTTATTTTATTTGTTTAGACAATCAAGTCATTGGCTATACAGCTTTCGTTTTTGATGAAACCATTCCCGAGCAAGATAAGCGTAATTGGTTGTGGCAGTTCATGATTGATGAAAATTATCAAAAACAAGGCTATGCGAAAAAAGCGCTGACTTTAATCATTGAAGCCTTTCGTCAAAAAGCAGTTGCAGTGATTACTTTATCAACAAAACCAGAGAATGCGACTGCCTTAGAGCTGTATCGAAAATTTGGTTTTCATGAAACGGGAGAAGTGAATGGGGAGGAACTTATTTTGCAAAAACGTTTGTAGTTGATGCGGATCACCTAGGGTCAGGGGCGTCGAAGCGTATAAAAAAGCGTGAGTCTATTTTAGAGGATGGCTAATTTCGCTGAATTCGCTTAGAGTGTATACGAATAGCTTATTGTGAGAAACGTTCTTTATGGTGCGATTGAAAATAAATTGTCGTATAATTTCGAAAGAAAACAGATAATTTAAAATTTGATGAGTGTTTGTCTTTTAAAAAAATGAGTTATGAAATTGATTCAAACAATGGTAGAATGTAAAGCGAATTGCAATTTATCAAAAGGGTGGATGACATGTTTCAAAGACCAGAGTATCTTAATCAACTAATAAAATTTAAAGATACAGACTTTATTAAAGTTATTACAGGCGTTCGGCGTTCAGGTAAATCAGTTCTTCTAAGGCTCTTTCGAGACCACTTAATACAAGAACAAGTACCAGATGATCATATTATTTATATGAATTTTGAAAGCTTTGAGTATCAGACGATTACAACAGAAGAAAAATTTCGTGAAAAATTAAATGAATTGCTTCCCAAAGACAATAAAAAAGTCTATTTATTGTTTGATGAAATTCAAGTAGTTGAAGGTTGGCAACGTATGCTAAACGGAATCAAAGTGAGCTTTGACAGCGATATTACTATTACTAGTTCTAATGCGAATCTGCTTTTGAATGAATTAGCCACGCTTTTAAGTGGCCGCTATATTGAGATTCCAGTTTATCCGTTTTCGTTTCGAGAATTTTTGAATGTAAAAGGAATTGAATCAAATTTTCGGAAAATAGACATAGCTTACAATGAATACGAAAAATATGGTGGCTTTCCAAGTGTTACGATTGCAGAAGAATCGATCAAGGACACTATACTATCAGGGATTTTTGATACAAATATGATTGTTTTAAATGATGGATCTGGCATAAAAGATCCAACGGCTTTAAAAGCAATCATCAGCTTTTTAGCAGATAACGTTGGTCAATTAATTAACACATCAAGAATTGTGAACATGTTAACAAGTGAAGGGATTGAAACCACTAATCATACGGTCAATTGTTATTTAGATTTACTCGAAAGAGGCGATTTGTTTTATCGAACAAAACAATATGATATTCGTAGACGAGAACATTTGAGAACAAATGGGAAATATTTTATTGTCGATACAGGGTTACAA
>CAYNOA010000022.1:0-9103 GCA_964398695.1 uncultured Enterococcus sp.
TTAAACAAAGGAGTCTTTTTCATGCAAATCATTCTTTCCCCCACGAAAAAAATGCGAGTTTCAAGCGATAGTTTCTTACCCGAACACCCCCCTTTATTTCTCAACGAAGCTGCTGAACTCTTAAATGAATTAAAAAAACTTTCCTATGAGGAAGCCAAAGCCTTGTGGCAATGTAGCGATAAACTCGCCCAAGAAAATTATACGTATTTACAAGAAATGACGTTAGCAAAACCAACGAGCCCGGCCATCATGACTTACAAAGGCCTTCAATACCAATACATGGCGCCTGATTTATTAACGGATACAGGTTTGACTTATATCCAGCAACATTTGCGAATTTTATCGGGTTTTTATGGTTTATTGCGTCCTTTTGACGGCGTTGTTCCTTACCGCTTAGAAATGCAAGCTGCTTTGAGTATGGGTATGGCGAAAGACCTTTATGCCTTTTGGGGTAAAAAACTTTATGACGCTTTAATGGTTGAGGCCGGCCCCATCGTTAATCTTGCTTCAAAAGAATATAGCAAAGCCATTAGTCCTTATTTAAAACCAACAGATCTTTTTGTCGAACCGGTCTTTGCCAGCCTTGTCGATGGCAAGCTCAAAGTAAAAGCCACTTTAGCGAAAATGGCGCGTGGTGAAATGGTGCGTTTTATGGCCGAAAACCAAGTTACGACGATTGAAGAAATTAAATCTTTTGATCATCCGGATTATGCTTATACGCCTGAATTTTCGGACGAACGAAAAATCGTATTTGTTAAGCAAAATTAAAAAAGCCAAATCGCTCAATGATTGAGCGATTTGGCTTTTTTTGACTAAAGTGTAAATAAGTAGGCTAAGGAAATCAGTGAAATAAAGTGCATTACTGGTGGTAATTCATCAAAGCGTTTCGCAAAAATCATACAAATTTCATAAGATAAGAAACCTAAAACAAGACCTAAGGCAATTGAACCAGTTAAGGGCATCATCACAATTGTTAAGAAAGCTGGAATGATTTCTTCAAATCCGCCATCCCATTTGATGCTAGTAATGTTTTGCATCATGAAAATCCCAATGACGACCATGGCTGGTGTCGTAACAGCGGGCGTTACTAAGGAAAGAACTGGGTAAAAGAATGTTGATAATAAGAATAAAATCGCCACGATCACACTCATTAAGCCCGTACGTGCACCAGCGATAATCCCTGAAACAGACTCAATATAAGTCGATAAGCTTGATGTGCCAAAAATCGAACCGACGAATGAACCAATTGCATCTGCGCTATAAATGCGTTTATTGTCTTCAAAATTTTCACGTTTAATATCCGATACTTGAGTGGCTGCAGCTGATAAAGTGGTCGACGTACCAAAGAAATCTAAGAATAAGAAAGTTAAAATAACTACAATTGAATCGGCAGATAACATTTTTGGTAAATTTTTAACCGCCACTAAAAAAGTTTCATCAAGCATACTCTTCATTGGTTGGGTTGGTAAGACAACTGGTGAACCACTTGGTAATTGTGGCAGGCCTGCGACCACACTTTCACTCAAATGAAACCAATCCATACTCGCACCAAAGCGGATAAACAAGCCACAAATCGCGGCGCCAATCATTCCTAAAAAGACCGCGTATTGATTTTTACGAATTAAGAAAAAGGCCGCGGTTGCGAGGCCAAAAAAGGCAATAATCACGTTTGGGTTATGGAAGCCACCGAAAGTAATGAACATCCCTTCGTCCGGTACGATAATTCCTGAGTTTTTAAAGCTGACAAAAGCAATGAAAATTCCCAAACCAACTGTTCCAGCTTGCTTCACTGAAACTGGGATAGCTTTAATAATGGTCGAACGTAAACCTGAAATAGCTAATAAAATAAATAAGACCGAAGAAACTAAAACAGTGGCGAGTGCTTCTTGCCAAGTTTTGCCCATTTGTAAAACGACGGAATAAGCAAAAAAAGCATTCATTGACATACATGGCGCCAGCCCTAAAGGAAATCGTGCCCATAAACCCATAATCAACATCGCAATGGCGGATGAGATAATGGTAGACATAAAGACTGCATCTTTAGGCATGCCGGCTTGACCTAAAATAATTGGGTTAACAAAAATAACATACGACATGGCCAAAAAGGCGGTGACACCACCAGTTAGTTCGCGCTTAAAGGTCGAACCTGATTTGGTAATGCCGAAATATTGATCAATTTTTTCTTTCATGAGGATCCTCCTTTAATTTGAAAAAAGCCCATCACGGCAAAAGGAGCATCAAATGAACCTTCGCCATAGTAAATTCCTTTACGGGGAATTTGTAGAAACTCTTGGCCCTTATCGCCAAAACTATATGGTTTTTCTTCCTTGGTTATAATAACAAGATTAGGAAGAATAATCAATCCAAAACACGAACGAATTTGCTAAAATTTTGATTAAAAGTTAGCATATTGCTTGAATCCAGCATTTTTGTAGAACTTAATCTTTTATTTCAATGTTTTCTAAAGAATAAAAATCTTTTTTGCGAATTTATCTAGAAACAAAGATGGAGGAAAACCATGAAAACACCAAAAGAATGGCGCGATTTAGTTGCAAAAAAACAAGTAACGGAGCTGATGATTGGGCAAGTGCTCTTTTCAATTAATAAACGAGCCAAAAATTATCGTGAGCAAAAAAGAAAATATCAAAATAGTCAAGCTTATTTCGCCACTAGTTATTTGGCCAATTATGAAGAAAAAAAAGCCACACTTTATCAAATGAAAAAAGAAATACTTGCCGTTTTTCCACCAACAGCCATCCATACAACGCTTTATACTCATGATTTTATCCAAAAAGTTTATCAAGACGAAGTAGCCTATCAAGCGCTTCGCCCAAAAGACGTTTTATATACCGGTTTTTCACAAACGACCGGATTGCCTTTTAAAGCGATTTTAATCACACGCTCAAGGAAAGTCTTTTTCTTACTTTATGAAATAGCTGGTTATTCTTTCCATCAACCCATCGAAAAAGAAGACCTTGCTGCTTTCCCTTTTTTAAAACAATATGCGTTAACAGAAAATTTCCAAGTCGCCGGTCAAGACCCAGCAACACTACTTAGTTTGCAGTTTTGTCGCAAAGTTCATCAATTAATGGTGCGTGGTGATTTTACTATTGTTTCCTAGAGTCTTTTAAAGGCACACGTTCACATTCCATGTTATTCCGAGTGTTTTTCGCTTGTTCCTTTTTTTAAAACTGATAGAATAGACTTAATTACTTATCAAAAAGGAGACTCCTCATGTTAGATGCAAAACAAATCATTACGGACTTACGAAACTTAGGCGTGCAGCCTGATGATATCTTGATTGTTCACTCTTCTTATAATGCGTTACGCGGCGATGATCAAATTGCGGGTGGTCCGGAAGCAGTTATTGCGGCGTTAAAAGAGACCGTCAAAGAGGGCACGTTATTACTCCCTGGTTTGAGCTACTTAAATGTCAACACCGAGCATCGTTTTTTTGATGTCGAAGAAACCCCCACTTGCATTGGAATTTTACCAGAAACCATGCGTCTTTCTGAGGGCGTTGTGCGTAGTATCCACCCGACTCATAGCGTCCTTGCTTGGGGGAAAGATGCCCTAGCGATGACTAAAAATCACCAAAAAGATCACACACCCGTTGGACCAAATTCACCCTTTCGTGAAGTTTATCGTCGTAACGGAAAAATTGTCATGCTTGGAGCCCCACTAGAAAGAAATACTAGCCTTCACGGGGTCGAGGAAATGATGTTGCCGGATTATTTATTTACGACTAACTATGATTATGAAATCACTTTAGCTAATAAAGAAAAAATAACGATGGATGTTTTACGGCACGATTTTTCCAAACATGCGCAACGCTATGATCGGATTCTTGATATTTTAGCACCCGAAGATTACCAATGTGGCCAAGTTTTAAATGGTCCTTGCTGCGTGATGAATGCCAAAGCGGTTTGGGAAAAAGCTTTGAAAAAGTACAAAGAAGAGCTGTATTATTTTGTCGATTTGAAATAAGAAATTAAAAAAACTGCGATTCTTTGATCGAAGCGCAGTTTTTTTATTGGTTAGACTTCCCAATCTAAAATCGGTCCCAGCGGCACAATCCGATTGGGGTTAATGGTTGGGTGACTTTCGTAATAATGATGCTTAATATGGTAAAAATTCACCGTTTCCTTAATACCGGGATGTTGATATAACTTTCGCGTATACAACCACAAGTTCGGGTACTCTCTTAATTCACGTAAGTTACACTTAAAATGCCCATAGTAAGCCACATCAAAACGGACAAGCGTGACAAATAAACGCCAGTCGGCTTCTGTTAACTGATCACCAACTAAAAATGCATGTTGCGCAAAATGTGCTTCTAGCTCATCTAAGGCAGCAAACAACTTTTGCACCTCTTCTTCATAAACGTTCTGCTCGGTGGCAAAACCAACTTTATACACACCATTGTTAATTTGATGGTAGACTTTTTCGTTCATTGCATCGATTTTTACACGTAAAGCTGCTGGGTAATAATCTCCTGGCAAGGCGCCGACTCCATCAAAAGCCGAGTTTAACATGCGCAGCACTTCTGCCGATTCATTGTTCACAATTTTCCCAGTCTTCTTGTCAAATAATACCGGCACCGTCACACGCCCAGTGTAATGCGGCTCGGCTTGGGTATAAATTTGGTAAAGGTAATCAGCTTGAAATAAAGGATCGCCAATCACATCTGGCCCCGGTGCAAAGGTCCAGCCATTTTCCCCCATATAAGGATGAACAACCGAAATTGAAATCATTTCTTCCAAGCCTTTTAACTTACGCATAATCAACGTGCGACTCGCCCAAGGACAAGCATAAGAAATGTAAAGGTGGTACCGATTTGCTTCCGCTTTAAAGCCACCTTCTCCCGTTGGTCCTGCACTACCATCTGGGGTCACCCAATTGCGAAACTGCGAGTCTTTACGGACAAAACGCCCGCCCGTGCTCTTTGTGTCATACCATTGATCCTGCCATTTACCATCCACTAATAAGCCCATCTAATCACTCCTCGTCTAAGATATTTGATACTACTATCGTAACGGATTTTGTGTTAGACGGCTAGTGAAAAGGGTTGCACTTGAAAATTTCACACTTTATCCTTCTCAAACAAGGAGACGACAATAGTTAGTATGCCAAATAACACCCCTGCCACCGGAAAAACAATCCAACTACGCTCCCAATTCATTGTCAAAAAGCTATAACCTAAGTAAAAGGCCACCACGAGTAGCCAATAGCTGCCAAAAATCGCATCGGTCATTTTTTTATTGGCTTTCTTTTTCTTTGAGTATTCACCTTCTTGCAAGATTTTTGCATAGCTTGACCAACGTACCCCTGATTCAACAAGTAAGTATACGCCGGAAGCAACCAAGACTAATAAAACAACGACCCCCAGCGATGTAAACGTTCCCTCTGCGTCTGCTAAAACGAGCATCGTTAGCGGAATGACGGCTAAAATACATAAAACAATCCCCGTAATTAATGATTTCGTATATGTGCTTTGATACTTAGCTTTTTTATCCTCGATAAATGGTTTCACCCCATACTGTGTTTCAAAAATTTCATTTTCTAAAAATTCGTATTTTCGTAATTGTATCCCCATACTCACAAAAACCGAAGTAGCAAGCGCAACTAGCAAGAGTAAGATACTCACACCCACACCAACGGCAAATTTATGCGTTATCTCTAGCCACTGGTTTTCACTCGCGGCGGTCAAAAACATCAAGGTAACCGGCGCTAAAATACATAGACTTACCCCTAAGGCAATTTTTTTCGCTGCTCTTTCACTTATTTCAATGTATTCATTGGTTTCTTCTAATGAAATCTGACGAATATTGGGATTATCCACTTCTTCTAAAAATTCTGGTTCTACCAACTCTGCTTTTAATAAATAATCGACACTGACCCCAAAAAGTTCGCTGATTTGCAAAAGCTTGTTCACATCTGGAATTGATTGATTGCTTTCCCACTTTGAAACCGACTGGCGTGACACGTTTAATTTCTCGGCAAATTCTTCTTGCGTCCACCCGGCTTTCTTGCGCTGGTTCATGATTTTATCGCCTAACATTTTCTTTCCCTCCCTTTTTTTCTTCCCTTTCACTTTAAATTATACGAATTTTGCGATTAACAGACAAGAAAACGCGCTTGTCAAGTTGTCAACGATCAGTTGCAGTTATGCTACAATCCTGATTTTAACGGCTTTTTTCGAAAAAATAAGCGCAAATGAAAACAATCATTAATTTTCATTAAAACTGTGAATCTTTTTACTAAGTGTCTAGAAAATTCGCTTTAAAAGTGCTATGATATAGGCGTTGATGTTTCAAGATAAAATGAAACTTTTCATTTAATTTTAGGAGGAAATTTCCATGACAAAACATGTACCAGTTGCCTTAATTATTTTAGACGGTTTTGGCTTAAGAGATGAAACAGTCGGAAACGCCGTTGCTCTTGCACACAAACCAAATTTTGATCGCTACTACAATCAATACCCCCACACTCAATTGAAAGCTTCTGGCTTAGATGTTGGCCTACCTGTTGGCCAAATGGGGAACTCAGAAGTTGGTCATACCAATATTGGAGCGGGTCGGACGGTTTACCAAAGCTTAACAAGAATTGATAAAGCCATCTTAGATAAAGAATTTGAACAAAACCCTGTCATTAACGGTTTAATCGATTATGTAAAAGAAAACGATTCAAAATTACATATTTTTGGTCTTTTATCCGATGGTGGCGTTCATAGCCATATCAGTCATATCATCGAATCTGTCCGCGTAGCAAAAACAAAAGGCTTAAAAAATGTTTACTTACATATTTTCATGGATGGCCGTGACGTGGCACCAAACTCTGGCCTTGGCTACGTTAAAGATTTAGAAAAAGCCTTAGCTGACCTGAACTTTGGCGAAATCGCTTCTGTTTCTGGTCGTTACTACGCAATGGACCGCGATAAACGTTGGGAACGGGTTGAAAAAGCCTATAACACAATCGTTCATGGAAATGGACCAAAAGCAAGTTCGGCCGTTGACGTCATCGAAGCAAGTTATGCCAATAACGTTTTTGATGAATTTGTTGAACCAGTTGTGATCGAAAAAAATGGTGCACCGGTTGCTACCATTGACGACAAAGATGGGATTTTATTTGCCAACTTCCGACCAGACCGTGCCATTCAATTGTCGCAAGCCATCACGATGGATGAATGGGATTTATTTGACCGTGGTGCGAAAAAAGACGTAAAATTAGTCAGCATGACTTTATACTCACCAACAGTAGTCGCAGACGTTGCTTTTGAACCAATCGAAATGAAAAATGTTTTAGGTGAAGTGTTATCCAATGCAGGCTTAAAACAATTGCGGATTGCTGAAACAGAAAAATACCCACACGTAACTTTCTTTATGAATGGTGGTCGTAATGAAGAATTCCCGGGCGAAGATCGAATTTTAATTCCTTCACCAAAAGTGGCTACTTACGATTTACAACCCGAAATGAGTGCTTATGAAGTAACCGATGCTTTAGTGGCCGATATTGAAGCCGGTAACCACGAAGCCATCATCTTAAACTATGCCAACCCTGACATGGTGGGTCACTCTGGAATGGTTGAGCCAACGGTAAAAGCCATCGAAGCGGTCGACGAAGGTTTAGGTCGCGTCGTTGATGCCATCTTAGCCCGTGGCGGTTACGCAATCATTACCGCTGACCACGGTAACTCAGAAACGATGATGGATGAAAATGGCAACCCACATACCGCCCACACAACGGTGCCCGTGCCAGTCATTGTGACAAAAGACGGCGTTTCTTTACGTGGCGACGGAGCCTTATCTGATCTAGCACCAACCATGCTTGATTTATTAGAAGTTGAAAAACCAAGCGACATGACTGGGTCTTCTTTAATTAAATAACGATTTGATCAAAGCAGTGACCATCGTCACTGCTTTTTTTACGCAGCCACCGTATGACAGAAGTGGCTTCTTTTTTATCATTCTTTTTTTCTTAGTAAATCCACGGACTGTGATACAATAGAAGCAACTAAATTTTAAGGGGGGATTATTATTTGAATCTTTTAGCACATAAGTTTAAAGAAGTGACTTTTTCTGTTTTACCGATTACCCTACTTGTTTTACTGTTACACTTCACCTTGGTCCCGATTGAAACCAATGCGTTACTACGTTTCTTACTAGGCGCCATTTTTATCATTTTTGGTTTAGGTATTTTCTTATTTGGGGCACAAATTGGGATTGAAGAAATTGGAAGATTAATGGGTGAGACCCTCGCAAAAGCCAATCATTCTGTGACCGTTGGATTATTAGGCTTCTTACTTGGCTTTTTAATTACCATCGCCGAACCTGATTTACAAATTTTGGCCAAAGAAGCAAATACCGCTTCGGGAGGCACCATTTCAGGTACGTTAATCTTAATCGTTGTTTCCATTGGGGTTGGTGTGATGGTTGCGCTTGGGTTATTACGGATTGTTTATTCGAAAAAACTCAATCGCTTTTTACTCGTTATTTATAGTTTGATTTTTATTTTAGGTTTATTTGTCATTGATGAATTTTTAGCGATTTCCGTAGATGCTTCTGGGGCAACAACGGGGGCAATGACAACGCCGTTTATTTTAGCCTTAGGGTTGGGTGTTTCTCAATTTAAAGGGGGTAACACGTCAGAAGAAGATAGTTTTGGCTTGGTTGGACTCGCCTCCACTGGTCCAATTTTAGCGATTATGCTGATGAGTCTCTTAAAAGGAATCACGCATGTCGAAGGCAGTGCCAATCACTTTCAAGTTTCAAGTGGTATTTTGCAACCTTATTTCTCAATTTTGCCCGCAACTTTGAAGGAATCCATTTTTACTTTCTTACCATTATTGATTTTATTCCTTGTTTTTAACCGATGGAAATTTAAACTTAGCCAAAGAAATCGAAACTTAATGTTAAAAGGGTTATTGTATACTTACTTAGGCTTAAGTTTATTTTTAGTCGGGGTTAATGCTGGCTTTATGGATGTAGGCAGCGCAGTAGGTTATGGCATAGGAGCAGTAGAGAACAAGGTGTATGTGATAATTGTCGGCTTTGTCTTAGGACTAATGGTAGTACTGGCTGAACCTGCGGTCTATGTTTTAACC
>CAYNOA010000022.1:9113-15617 GCA_964398695.1 uncultured Enterococcus sp.
CGGGGTTAATGCTGGCTTTATGGAAATCGGTCGGATGATGGGAGAAGGGCTTGCCACCAACTACTTTTCCTTGCTTCCTTGGGTGGGGCTGGCTTTAGGAATGGTGGTCGTATTGGCAGAACCGGCTGTTTATATTTTGACCCAACAAATCGAAGAGGTGACTTCCGGCCATCTAAAGAAGAACGTCATTTTACTCACCCTTTCGATTGGGATTGCGATTGCTGTAGCTCTTTCAATGATTCGTATCATGACCCCTTCTTTACGTTTATGGCATCTTTTACTGCCGGGGTTTGCCTTAGGAACACTTCTTTCTTTTAAAGTACCGCCAATTTTTGTTGGCATTGCTTATGACTCTGGTGGTGTGGCTTCTGGACCGATGACGGCGACTTTTATTTTGGCATTCACACAAGGGGCCGCTCATGCAATTCCGACAGCCAACGTTTTAGTGGATGGTTTTGGGGTGATTGCGACCGTTGCGATGACACCGATTGTTGCGCTACAAATTCTTGGGTTAATATTTAAAATTAGAGAAAGAAGGCAATTGGAATATGAAGACTAGCAAAGAATTAATCTTATTTTGTTCTATCTCCGAATATGGCAAAGGTAGTGAGATTCTAAACTATTCTCAAGAACTGGGTGCTTACTTTAGCACTACCATTTTGGGGAAAGGAACGATTAAAAATAGTTGGCTGAACTTTCTCGGGGTAATCGATACGCGCAAAGAAATTACGCTATCGATTATTGATAAATCACAAGAAACCACCTTCCATGATAAAATGAATCAAAAGTTTCATTTAGACAAACTTAATCATGGCATCACTTTTTCGATGCCCCTCAAACAGTGCTATAGCCAAAAAAGAAGATTACTTGAACAGTTCAAGGAGGAGAATAACCATGTCACATGAAGCCATTTTTATCATTGTGAATAAAGAAAAATTAGAGGCCGTTTTAGCTGCTGCTGAAAACGCCGGAGCGACTGGCGGGACGATTATTCATGGTCGCGGCGTTGGGAATGCTGCGAAATCCAAACTTTTCGACTTGCCAATCGAGCCAGAAAAAGAAATTATTTTGATTTTATCAGAAGAAGAAAAAACTGCCGCGATTGTTGAAGCGCTTGATCAAGCGATGAATGCTAGTCAAAATTTCTCGGGCGTGGTTTTTGTCATGCCAGTCAATGAAACAAGAGGGTTATTTACAAATTAAAAAGAACGGGAATGCCTCGATACTGGTCATTCCCGTTCTTTTACTTTGTGATAAATTGTTTGACTTGCACTAATTCTTCTTGAATCAGCTGATGCCCGTGTTCATGCGTAAAACTTTGGGTTTGAATCGGAGTGTTTTGTAGTTGCTCTTTTAAAGCGGTGAATTGTTGGCTCGTCACGTAAGGATCATTTTCCCCACTCGTTAGTAAGACTTTTAGTTGCGGTTGCACTTTAAAAGCCACGGTTGGACGAACTGCTGATGGATGTAAAAAAACGGCGCGTTCAAGTGGGAGATGCGCAAATTCTTTTAATAAATTGAGACCAATATTCGCGCCATTGGAATAACCTAGTAAGGTCAGTTTTTTGGTCGTTAAATCGTATTGTTCGCGCGCTTTTTGCAATGAATCAAACAAATCTTGAGTTGCACTGGCTAAAGAACGCAAATCAAAACTGCCATCGTGATAGCGGGCAAAGTAACGGGCCATTCCCGCTTCTTCTACTTCTCCTTGAAAACCCAATAAAGCTGCCTGGGGATCTAAGTAACGGGCAATTTCAAATAAACTTGACGCACTTCCACCTGTTCCATGTAAAAGTACAAAGACATGGTCATTACTACCAGGAATATAAAGAGCTTGCATGCGATCACTTCCTTTATTTTAGTTTGACTAATTGGGTTTTTAATTGGGTCAGTAGCGCTTGTTCATCTTTGGTTAAAGGCTTGGTACTGGCTTTTGCTCGAAGACTTGCAATCGTTTCTTTTAATTTCTCTTTTCTTTGCAAGACTTCAAATTCATAACGATCACGATAACCATAGTCGCCTAAGCGGGAGACTTCACGCACAAAAAGAGGCATCAGTGTGGCTGCAATTTCCGCACTTTCTTCGATAAAATGTGGGGGAATTAATAGTTTTTCACCCAGGGTCGCCAGTGGTTCATCTACTAAAACACCTGGTCCTTGCGTTGCCAGTTCAATCAAGATCCCTCCTTGTTCTCTAAAGTAAAGGGATTTGAAATACTTACGATTTTTAACTTCGGTTGGTCGTAAACCCGCTGCGATTAATTGTTGACGCCAAGCCTCGATTTCTACTTCTTTTACTTTAAAGGCAATATGATGAACAGCCCCAATCCCTGTTCGGCCATTGCCTCGCAACTTTTTATTCAACTCAAGCTTTCCCCCTAATTGATCACTGGCTTGTAACTGAATAAAATCTTCTTCTTCGGCAATCACTTGATAACCTAAAACTTCCGTCAATAAGCTCAAAGTTTTCTCCGGCTTTTGGGAGTATAAGCTAGCACTGTGAATCCCAATAAAGGCTTGATCGGGTGTGACGCCCGCAAATGACCAGCTATTTGTTGTTGGATATGCTACTTCCACAAACTCTAACTCCAAGCCATCGGGATCTTTAAAACCGAGCCTTTTTTGACCAAAACGTGTATAGGTAAAATGTTTGATTTGCTGTTTAGTGAGTCGTTCTTGCCAAAAAGCAAAACTCCCTTTAGGAATGGCATATTGGGCAATGCCAACTTGACCATCACCGACGCTTCCTTTAATCGCATCATTCCATGGGAAAGTTGTGACTAAGCCGGTACTGCCATCTTGATTTCCAAAATACAAATGATAATGGCTTTTATCGTCAAAGTTTAATGTTTTTTTGACTAATCTTAAACCTAAAATACCCGCATAAAAATCGACATTGCGTTGCGCATGTCCGACAATCGATGAAATATGATGAATTCCTGTTGTTTTTAACATCGAGAAATGCCTCCCTTCTTGATAAAATCATTTTATTACGAATTCGAAGTTTATGCAAAATATATGCCTCTTTTTTTCTTAGGGTTGCTTTTTTCTTCAAAATAAGTCTGATAAAATCCATTTTTTTTCGTGTTTTAACGAAAAAATTTTTAGTGCTAAAACCGTTTACTTTTAAGTAAAATCTGGCATACTAAAGCTATACAGATGAACACTGACAAAGGAGGGCTTCTTATGATTCAAAAAATTTCCATGCGCTACAAAGAACTCTTTATTTATTCAGCTATTGCCATTTTGATTGGAATTGTTGTTGGTATCATAACTGGGATTTTCGGTCGAACGCTTTATGCCATCCGTGAATTTCGGGAAGTCTATATTTTATATCTTCTACCTTTTTTGCCACTAGCCGGCTATACAATCGTCTGGCTCTACGAAAAATTTAGTTACGAAAGTGTGAATGGCTTATCCATTGTCTTTAAAACTGGTTTAGGGGAGCGAAAACAAATTCCTAAACTGCTTGTCCCACTAATTATTATTGCAACTTTATTAACGAATTTATTTGGTGCCAGTGCTGGACGAGAAGGAGCCGCGGTGCAAATTGGTTCTTCAACCGGTTATGCCCTTGGACAGCGGTTTAAATTAGCGCCTGATAAAAGCATGTTTATCGTCATCGGTCTAGCCGCCGGTTTTGCCGGGCTTTTTCGGACGCCGCTTGGTGCGACTTTCTTTGCTTTAGAAGTCATTATCGCCGGTATTATGATGTACGAAGCCCTCGTGCCGACCTTGCTGGCCTCTTATACGGCTTATTTCGTCTCAGGTTTGTTTGGTTTACAACGGATGCGTTTTTCAATTAATAAAAATGTTGATGCCAATTACATTATTAATCTTGATTGGACCTTTATTTTGAAATTATTTTTATTAGCGCTCATTTTTGGAGTCGTTGGCGTTTTGTTTTCTCACACGTTGCGCTTTTTCAAAAAGAAACTCAAAAAATACTTTCCTGATTCAAAGAAAAAAATGCTTTATATGAGTATTCTTTTGGCCGTCCTTATTTTTATTTTGCATGCTGGCCGTTACGCTGGAGCTGGGGACAATTTACTTTATGAAGTTTATCATCACGGAACGATTTATTGGTATGATTGGGCCTTTAAACTCTTATTAACGACACTAACCTTAGCCATTGGTTTTCACGGTGGCGAAGTCGTACCGCTTTTTTCAATCGGCTCGGCACTTGGTTATGTCATCGCTCCCTTAATCGGTTTACCCCCAAGTTTTGTTGCAGCGCTTGGGCTAGTCGCTGTTTTTAGTAGCGCAACAAATACGATGATTGCCCCGATTTTACTAGCAGTTGAAGTTTTTGGTCCCGAATATAGCATGTACTTTATGGTGATTTGTTGTTTATCCTATGCCTTTCATAGTCACCGTTCGATTTACTCGGCCCAAGAACGTTACCATTTTTTCCCAGAAAAACTTTATACAAAAGATGAATATAGTGAGTGAAGAAAAGTACTACTTCTAGTGAGGTTACGACCAAAGTATTTAACTTCCAACAATAAGGAACTCCTTTTGTCGCAACCTCCCTTGTGCTTTCTATTATCGCATATTTTCAAGAAAAAAATCCGACTTGCGATGGGGATTCCCTTCACAGTCGGATTTTTTTCTTATTTTTTTGTACGATAGCATGTCATCGCCGCGCAAAAACGAGTACCCATCGGCAGACTTTCTTATAAAAAACCGGCAGGACTTGCTTCTTTTTGTGCCACTTCAATCACCGGTAGCATTTCATAAATCGAATATGTCTAGTTGCCGTCCTATTCATGGCACCAATGAATGGGTGTAAAACTTGCTGCTGAAATTTGACGAAGGGTTGCTTCAATGTTCGCAATACTAGTTACTTCTCCGGCGTAATCGGTGGCATAAGCCAATGCTACTTGCTGTGACATCTTCTCGCTAGGTCCCCTTCATCTTTCATTACTCGTTTCGTTTATTCCTAAAAAATAGTAAGTCGAGCGTTTTCATAAAAATGATTCGATTTAACGGAAGGGAGCATCCTTTGACCGTACTCGGTGCAGTTTCTTTACTTTTCACTTAATTTTATATAGTTAGTCTTGCACTTTATTCTTTAAGTATAAATAAAGAATCGTACTTTTATCCTTTTTAGTTGCTTCTTGAACAATCTCTTGGGTTAAACGACTAGCTACTGTATCAACTGAATACGTTTCATCGCTTGGATTATAGTATGAAAGAATATATTTCCCTTTTTCTTTCTTGACGCTATAAACACCTTTTTTAGTTAATTTCACTTCATTGTTTAATTTAAATATTTGATCCTCATACAATACAATTCCCCAGCTTTTTTCTCCTGCATCATAAACAGCCTGAACAGAAGCATCATTTTGTAGTACTTTTACTTCTTTTTCTTTTTTCACTAATTGTTTCGCAGAAATATTTGGATACATGACATACGCATACGTTGTTTGTTTGTTCGAATGTGTCTGGTAAGCAGTTAGAAAATTATTTTGATATTGTTTATCTGATTGCTTGGCGTTAATAGCTTGCCAACTTCCTTGGTTGGTTTTATTTGTAAAATCTAACGTGGTTTTTTCTAAAAATGAATAACCGATATTCATCTCTTGGTTGTTTGGTGAAGCAAATAATAGTGAGCGCACTTTATTGAATTTCATATGTTCCTGATTCAATTTCTTTTTTTTGCCATTTACAAAAATTTCATATTGGGTATTTTCGCTGTTTTTTCTATTTTCAATCGTCGTTATTGCCGGAGTTTCACTAGCGGCTTGAATATTCGAGCCAAGAAAAATCACTTTATCATTGAAAATGAACCAAGATTTATTGGCATGAAGTGTCGCATCCCAATTCGTAAATTCCATTGCAACAGAAGCCGTGTACTCATCCAATTTTGTTCCTCCAACAAAATCACTTGGCAACGTCGTCATTCCGGAACCATCATCGCGTTTCGTTGGAATAATCGTTGTGCCTGGAATATGATACGGATCAACGGTCGCCCAATAATTATCATTATAATGACTTAAATCCTCATTATACAAATAGACTGCTCCGTCTGCCGTATACCAACCATGTGCATTTTCTTGGTTCATGTATTCATAGTTTTGTGTTGTATTTGAATACATACTTAGACCAAAGGCAAAATTTCTTTTTGTATTTTGGTAAGAAACTTTGTCCATCTCATTGAAGATTGTTAATCTTGAAGGGAACGTCGTTGTTAAAATGGAAGAATCACCTAACAATTGATCCATTAAGTCGATATCTTTATATGAATTCAGACTATTATAAATATTATAGTTGGTGTTTTGTGCAATAATCGTTTTAATGATTGTATTCAAACGATTTTTTTGACTTGTTTCCGACGCATCGGCTATTCGCATCATTCCACGGAGCACTTCGCCACCTGCTTGATGACTTTGAAGTTCTTGGCGGCTAATTGCTCGACCACGCGTCATATCCATCATTTCTCCTTTATAAACTAAAGGTAAAAAGGCATCGTCAATAAACTGATACAATTTATTGAGTTTTT